>NZ_LZMM01000008.1:0-74093 GCF_001665945.1 Kocuria sp. ICS0012
CTGGAAGCCCCCGGGAATTTAAAGGAGGTGGAATGTGCCCCGGCCCGGGGGGGGGGGGGGCGCGGGGGGAACGGGGGGGGGGGCGGGGCCCCGGGGGGGGGGGGGGGGGGGGGGGCCCCCCCCCCGGGCCCCCCCCGCACGGCCCGGGCGGGGGGCCCGTTCCAGTTCAGGGATTCACCCTACAACCGAACACTGGGATCGGTTCATGCGTTCTGCGTGGACCCACCAGCCGCGGCGATCTTCTCCGACGCGGACGCGGAGAACTTGTCCGCGGTGATGTTCAGTGCCACGGAGATCTCCCCGCTACCGAGCACCTTCACGGGCTGGTTCTTGCGCACCGCACCCTTGGCGACCAGGTCCGCGACGGTGACCGTGCCACCCTCGGGGAACAGCTCGCCCAGGCGGTCCAAGTTCACGACCTGGTACTCCACGCGGAACGGGTTCTTGAACCCGCGCAGCTTGGGCAGGCGCATGTGCAGCGGCAGCTGACCGCCCGCGAAACCGGCCTTGACCTGGTAACGCGCCTTGGTGCCCTTGGTACCACGGCCCGCGGTCTTACCCTTCGAGGCCTCGCCACGGCCAAGACGCGTCTTGGCCTGGTGCGAGCCGGGGGCGGGACGCAGGTGGTGGACCTTCAGAGCGTGGCGCTTGCTCTCGGTGTTTTCAGCCATGCTCAGGCCTCCTCAACCTCTACGAGATGCGACACCGTGTTGATCATGCCCACGGTGGCGGCATCGGCCTTGCGCTCCACGACCTGGCCCGGACGCTTGAGACCGAGCGAACGCAGCGTGTCGCGCATGTTCTGCTTCTGACCGACCACGGAGCGGACCTGCTTCACGCGCAGGGACGCGCCGGTGGCCTGAATGCGCTTTCCGTTCATCAGGCACCTGCCTTCTGGATGTCACGCAGCAACGGCGCGGGAACGACCTCGTCCATGGGCAGGCCACGGCGGGCCGCCACGGAGGCGGGCTCCTCGAGCTCACGCAGCGCCTGGATGGTCGCGTGCACGATGTTGATCTGGTTGGACGAGCCCAGGGACTTGGACAGCACGTCGTGGATACCGGCGCACTCGAGCACCGCACGCACCGGACCACCGGCGATCACACCGGTACCCGGGGTCGCCGGGCGCAGCATGACGACGCCAGCCGCGGCCTCACCCTGCACACGGTGCGGGATGGTGCGGTTCTCCACGCGGGGGACCCGGAAGAAGTTCTTCTTGGCCTCCTCCACGCCCTTGGAGATCGCGGCGGGAACTTCCTTGGCCTTGCCGTAGCCCACGCCGACCATGCCGTTGCCGTCACCGACGACCACGAGAGCGGTGAAGCTGAAGCGACGACCACCCTTGACGACCTTGGACACACGGTTGATGGTCACGACGCGCTCGAGGAACTTGTCCTTGTCGTCGTCGCGCCCGCCGCGGCCCCCACGACCACCACGGTCGTTGCGGCCACCGCGCTCGTTGCGACCGCCACGGTCGTTACGACCGCCGCGGCCACCGCGGTTCTCGTCGGTCCCCTGGCGCTCCGAGGTGTTCGCCTCGGTCGTCGTGTTGGAACCGTTGGTGGCTTCGCTCACCTGAGTTTCCTTCTCGTTCTTCTGCTCGCTCACAGCGCCAGACCTCCTTCACGGGCACCCTCGGCCACCGCGGCCACGCGGCCGTGGTACTTGTTGCCGCCGCGGTCGAACACGACGGTCTCGATCCCCGCAGCCTTGGCACGCTCGGCGATCAGCTCACCGATGCGCTTGGCCTTGGCGGTCTTGTCGTCGGACGACGCACGCAGATCGCTTTCCATGGTGGACGCCGAGACCAGGGTGAAACCCTTGTCGTCGTCGATCACCTGGGCGACCATGTGGCGGGTGGAACGCGTGACCACCAGACGGGGGCGCAGCGCGGTTCCGGCGATGTGCTTGCGCACGCGGCGGTGACGCCGTGCCCGCTGAGCAGCCTTCGACTTTCCCTTGATTACGAGAGCCATGATTACTTACCAGCCTTTCCGGCCTTGCGGCGGATCTGCTCGCCGGCGTAGCGCACGCCCTTGCCCTTGTAGGGATCGGGCAGACGCAGGGAGCGGATCTTCGCGGCGACCTGGCCAACCTGCTGCTTGTCGATACCGGAAACGGTGACCTTGTTGGCGCCCTCGACGGACAGCGTGATGCCGTCCGGAGCGTTGAAGGGCACCGGGTGGCTGTAACCCAGAGCGAACTCCAGGTTGGCACCCCTGGCCTGGACACGGTAACCCGTGCCCACGATCTCCAGCTGCTTGGCGTAGCCCTGCGAGACACCCTGGATCATGTTGGAGATCAGGGTGCGCGTGAGGCCGTGCAAGGAACGGGATTCGCGCTCGTCGTTGGGGCGGGACACCTGCACGGTGCCGTCCTCGACGACCACGGTGATGGGCGCGGGCACGGTGTGGGTCAGTTCGCCCTTGGGGCCCTTGACCTGCACCACGGAACCGTCCACGGAGACCTCCACACCGGCGGGCACAGAGATCGGGAGACGTCCAATACGTGACATGTCTTCTTCCTTTCTTCTTCTGTGCTACCGGTTACCAGACGTACGCGAGGACTTCCCCGCCCACGCCCTTCTTGCCGGCCTGCTTGTCGGTCAGCAGTCCGGAGGACGTGGAGAGGATCGCGATGCCGAGGCCGCCGAACACGCGGGGCAGCTCGGTGGACTTCGCGTACACGCGCAGGCCCGGCTTGGAGATGCGGCGGACACCGGCGATCGAGCGCTCACGGTTGGAACCGAACTTCAGCGACAGGGTCAGGGTCTTGCCCACCCGGGCGGGTTCTTCGGACCAGTCGGCGATGTAGCCCTCGGCCTTGAGGATGTCCGCGATCCGAGCCTTGAGCTTGGAGTACGGCATGCTCACGGTGTCGTGGTAGGCCGAGTTCGCGTTGCGCAGCCGCGTCAGCATGTCTGCGACGGGATCTGTCATTGTCATGTGGGCTTCAGCCCTTCCTCGTCAGGGTTTCCCTGCCGGTTGCAGCCCGCAGGGACCTTCTGACGTCGATGGAATCAGTTGGTCTTGAACGGGAAACCGAGCGCCTTGAGCAGCGCGCGACCCTCGTCGTCGGTCTTGGCGGAGGTGACCACGGTGATGTCCATACCGCGCACGCGATCGATCTTGTCCTGATCGATCTCGTGGAACATGGACTGTTCCGTCAGACCGAAGGTGTAGTTGCCGTTGCCGTCGAAGTGACGGTCGGACAGACCACGGAAGTCACGGATACGCGGCAGCGCGAGCGTGACGAGACGGTCCAGGAATTCCCACATCCGCTCGCCACGCATGGTGACGTGCGCGCCGATGGGCATTCCCTCACGCAGCTTGAACTGCGCAATGGACTTCTTGGCCCGGTTGACCACGGGCTTCTGACCGGTGATGGCGGTGAGGTCCTTGATGGCGTTGTCCACCAGTTTGGAGTCCTTGGCCGCCTCGCCCAGACCCATGTTGACCACGACCTTGACCACGCGCGGCATCTGCATGACGTTCGCGTAGCCGAACTGCTCCTGCAGGGCCGGGACGACGGTCTCCTGGTACTTGGTCTTGAACCGGGGGGTGAACTTGGTTTCGGTGGTTTCGCTCATCACAGATCCTTGCCGGTGCTCTTGGACACGCGAACGCGGACGGTCTTCTGCTTGCCGTTGCGCTCCACGGTCTCGGTGCGGTAGCCCACACGGGTCGGCTTGCCGGTCTCCGGGTCCACGAGCATCACGTTGGAGATGTGGATCGGAGCCTCGGACTTGACGAGGCCGCCAGCTTCGCCCTGGGCGTTGGCGCGCTTGTGCTTGGTCACGACGTTGACGCCCTCGACCACCACGCGGGAGGTCTCGGTGATCACGCGCAGGACCTTGCCCTGCTCGCCCTTGTTCTTACCGGTGATGACCTGAACCAGGTCGCCGGTCTTGATCTTGAATTTCGCCATGTCAGAGCACCTCCGGGGCCAGCGAGACGATCTTCATGAACTTCTTGTCGCGCAGCTCGCGGCCCACGGGGCCGAAGATGCGCGTGCCGCGGGGGTCCCCGTCGTTCTTCAAGATCACTGCGGCGTTCTCGTCGAAACGGATGTAGGAACCGTCGGGACGGCGCCTCTGCTTCTTGGTACGGACCACAACCGCCTTGACGACGTCACCCTTCTTGACGTTGCCGCCGGGGATGGCGTCCTTGACGGTGGCGACGATGATGTCGCCAATGCCTGCGTAACGGCGTCCGGATCCACCGAGCACACGGATGGTGAGAATTTCCTTCGCACCCGTGTTGTCGGCGACCCTCAGCCGCGATTCCTGCTGAATCACTGATTTACTCCTGTCGTCGCGCTGGTTCTCATCCGATGGTGCTGAATGCCGAGCCTTGCGGAACGGTGGTCGTGTGAACGCTCCACGCCACGGTGTTCCCCGTGACCGTAGGAGGGGTCCGGGGCGTGCGCGGAGTTCGTACGCGATGATCGCTCACACATGGATGGCGAACGGGTTCGCCGTGCTGCCCTGCTCGGATTCGTGGCTGAATGCAGAATCAACGAGCAAGTTGTCGCAGCAACCGCGGCGTGCAATGCGCGGAGCCGCCCACGGACGCACCGTGGGGCTTGCCGCCGTCCCGGCACGGTGCGCACAGCGCACGTGGGGCGGACGTGGATTCTGACTCAGCAGGGTCGAAGTCAGAGTGGGCACACGTGTGTCGACACGCGTACCGGCCTACTCTACCGCGCCCCGGCGGGGAACGCCAATCGATGGACAGGCCGGCGGCCGGGGCGCGGGTGGACGCGGGAACGGCGCCGGGCAGCGCCGTCGTGCACGCGCAAGGGCCCCCGACCGCAACCGGTCGGGGGCCCTTGACGCTGTCGAGGAGGACTTACTTGGCCTTCTCGATGATCTCCACGATCCGCCAGTTCTTGGTGGCGGACAGCGGACGGGTCTCGGCGATGCGCACGAGGTCCCCGACGCCGCAGGTGTTCTGCTCGTCGTGGGCCTTCACACGCTTGGACTTGCGCAGCACCTTGCCGTACAGGGCGTGCTTGACGCGGTCCTCGACCTGGACGACCACGGTCTTGTCCATCTTGTCGGAGACCACGTAGCCCTGGCGGGTCTTGCGGTCACCGCGCTCGGCCGCGGCCGATTCGTTGTTAACCTGCTCGCTCACTTGGCATCATCCTCAGACTTGGCAGCCTTCTTCGAGGCCTTCTTCTCGGTCTTCTCAGCAGCCGGCGCCACGTCCTCGCGGATCCCGAGCTCGCGCTCACGCAGCACGGTGTAGATCCGGGCAATGTCGCGTTTGACGGACTTGAGACGCCCGTTGCTCTCGAGCTGACCGGTCGCGGCCTGGAAGCGCAGGTTGAACAGCTCTTCCTTGGACTTGCGCAGCTGGTCGGTGAGGGCACCGGTGTCGAGAGCCGCGAGGTTCTCCATGTTCAGATCCTTGGATCCAATAGCCATTGATCATTCACCGCCTTCGCGACGCACGATGCGTGCCTTCATCGGGAGCTTGTGGATGGCCAGGCGCAGCGCCTCACGCGCCACGTCCTCGCTCACGCCGGAGATCTCGAACAACACGCGTCCGGGCTTGACGTTAGCGATCCACCACTCGGGGGAACCCTTACCGGAACCCATGCGGGTCTCGGCGGGCTTCTTGGTCAGGGGACGATCCGGGTAGATGTTGATCCAGACCTTGCCGCCACGCTTGATGTGACGGGTCATGGCGATACGCGCGGCCTCGATCTGACGGTTCGTGACGTACGCCGGGCTCAGCGCCTGGATGCCCCACTCGCCGAACGTGACCTGGGTTCCGCCCTTCGCCTGACCCCGACGACGCGGGTGGTGCTGCTTACGGAACTTCACACGACGTGGGATGAGCATTACTTACCACCCTCTGCGTTGGTCGCCTCCGCAGCGGTGTTCTGCTGCGGGGCTGCGGCGGAGTCGCGCTCACGGCGTCCACCACGGTCGTTACGGTCATTGCGACGACGCCGCTCGCCACCGCCGCGACGGTCGTTGCGTCCGCGCGAGGACGGAGCAGCGGCCTGCTGGGCGGCGAGTTCCTTATCGGTGAGGTCGCCCTTGTAGATCCAGACCTTCACGCCGATGCGGCCGAAGGTGGTCTTGGCCTCGAAGAAGCCGTAGTCGATGTTCGCGCGCAGGGTGTGCAGGGGCACACGGCCTTCGCGGTAGAACTCCGAACGGGACATCTCCGCGCCGCCGAGGCGGCCGGCGCACTGGATCCGGATGCCCTTGGCACCGGCGCGCTGCGCGGACTGGATGGCCTTCTTCATGGCGCGACGGAACGCGACACGGGAGGCCAGCTGCTCGGCGACACCCTGAGCGACGAGCTGGGCATCGGTCTCGGGGTTCTTGACCTCGAGGATGTTGAGCTGGATCTGCTTGCCGGTGAGCTTCTCGAGCTCACCGCGGATCCGGTCCGCCTCGGCGCCGCGGCGGCCGATCACGATGCCCGGGCGCGCCGTGTGGATGTCCACGCGGACGCGGTCACGGGTGCGCTCGATCTCGACCTTGGCGATGCCGGCGCGCTCCATGCCCGTGGACATGAGCTCGCGGATCTTCACGTCCTCGCGGATGTAGTCCTTGTAGCGCTGACCCGGCTGGTTCGAGTCCGCGTACCAGTGCGAGACGTGGTCGGTGGTGATACCCAGACGGAATCCGTTGGGGTTGATTTTCTGTCCCACTTAGCGGACCTCCTCCTTCTCCGGGGTCGCCACGACCACGGTCACGTGGCTCGTGCGCTTGTTGATGCGGAACGCACGGCCCTGGGCACGCGGCTGGAACCGCTTCATGGTGGGTCCCTCGTCCACGAAGGCCGCGGAGACCACGAGGTCTTCCGGCTTGAACGCGAGACCCTCGCGGTCGGCCTTCTGCCGGGCGTTGGCCACGGCGGATTCGAGAACCTTGAACACCGGCTCTGAAGCTGCCTGCGGGGCAAACTTCAGAATCGCCAACGCCTCATTCGCCTGCTGGCCACGAATCAGGTTGACGACGCGCCGGGCCTTCATAGGCGTCACGCGGATGTAGCGCGCAGATGCCTTGGCTTCCATTGCTTTCCTTCTCTCGTCTTGTCGAAGAAGTGCAACGTGCTCACCCCGAGGGGTCAGCGACGCTTGCCCTTCTTGTCGTCCTTCACATGGCCGCGGAACGTGCGGGTGGGGGCGAATTCGCCGAGCTTGTGCCCGACCATCGACTCAGTGATGAACACCGGGACATGCTTGCGTCCGTCGTGCACGGCAATCGTGTGTCCGAGCATGTCGGGCACGATCATCGAGCGGCGGGACCACGTCTTGATGACGTTCTTGGTGCCCTTCTCGTTCTCCTTGGCGACCTTCACGAAGAGGTGCTGATCAACGAAAGGGCCCTTCTTGAGGCTGCGTGGCATTAGTCAGGCTCCTTAGCGCTTGTTCTTGCCGGTACGACGACGACGCACGATGAGCTTGTCGCTTTCCTTGTTGGGGCGACGGGTGCGTCCCTCGGGCTTACCGTTGGGGTTGACCGGGTGACGACCACCGGAGGTCTTGCCCTCGCCACCACCGTGCGGGTGGTCCACGGGGTTCATGACCACACCGCGGACGGTCGGGCGGATGCCCTTCCAGCGGTTACGTCCGGCCTTGCCCCAGTTGATGTTGGACTGCTCGGCGTTACCGACCTCGCCCACGGTCGCGCGGCAGCGCACGTCCACGTTGCGGATTTCACCGGAGGGCAGGC
This sequence comes from Kocuria sp. ICS0012, assembly GCF_001665945.1. Lineage (NCBI taxonomy): Bacteria > Bacillati > Actinomycetota > Actinomycetes > Micrococcales > Micrococcaceae > Kocuria > Kocuria sp. ICS0012. Next base: position 7,703 of record NZ_LZMM01000008.1, read on the forward strand.
GCAGCTGACCGTACTTGCCCTCACGGGCGACCAACTGCACGGATGCGCCGGCGGAACGGGCGAGCTTGGCTCCCCCACCCGGACGCAGCTCCACCGCGTGCAGCACGGTACCCACGGGGATGTTGCGCAGCGGCAGGTTGTTGCCCGGCTTGATGTCGGCATTGGGGCCAGACTCCACGACGTCGCCCTGACGCAGGCGGTTCGGCGCGATGATGTAGCGCTTGGTGCCGTCCACGTAGTGCAGCAGCGCGATCCGAGCCGTACGGTTCGGGTCGTACTCGATGTGGGCGACCTTCGCGTCCACGCCGTCCTTGTCGTGACGACGGAAGTCAATCACGCGGTACTGGCGCTTGTGCCCGCCACCCTTGTGACGGGTGGTGATGCGGCCGGTGTTATTACGACCGCCCTTCTTGGGCAGCGGACGCACCAGGGACTTCTCGGGCGTGGTGCGCGTGATTTCTACGAAGTCCGCAACCGACGAGCCACGACGGCCCGGGGTTGTCGGCTTGTGCTTACGGATAGCCATGTTTTGAGTTCCTCGTTAAAGTGGTCTCCGCTCAAGAGAGCGGACCGCCGAAGATGTCGATGGAGCCTTCCCGGAGGGACACGATGGCACGCTTGGTGGCCTTACGCTGTCCCCAGCCGAAGCGCGTGCGCTTACGCTTACCGGGACGGTTGAGGGTGTTCACGGACGCGACCTTGACACCGAAGATGTGCTCGATCGCGTACTTGATCTCGGTCTTGTTGGCGGAGGGGGCCACCTGGAAGGTGTACTTGCCCTCGTCGATCAGACCGTAGGACTTCTCGGAGACCACGGGACGGATGATGACGTCGCGCGGGTCCTTGTTGTAGATAACGCTCACTTGGCGTCCTCCTGCTTGCTACCGGACGCGGCTGCGACGAACGAGTCGTAAGCGGCCTTGGTGAAGACCACGTCGTCCGAGACGAGCACGTCGTACGTGTTGAGCTGATCGGCGTACACGGCGTGCACGTTGACCAGGTTGCGCACGGACAGCGCGGCGTTGTCCTCGCCACGGTTCAGCACCACGAGCAGGTTCTTGCGCTCGGTGAGCGAACGCAGCGCCTCCTTGGCGGCCTTCGTGGACGGCTGCTCGCCGCTCACCAGGTCCGCGACCACGTGGATGCGGCCGTTACGGGCCCGGTCCGAGAGGGCACCGCGCAGGGCGGCAGCCTTCATCTTCTTGGGCGTGCGCTGGGAGTAGTCACGCGGCGTGGGGCCGTGCACCACACCACCGCCGGTCATGTGCGGGGCGCGGATGGAGCCCTGACGAGCCCGGCCGGTGCCCTTCTGCTTGAACGGCTTGCGACCGGCGCCGGAGACCTCCGCGCGGGTCTTGGTCTTGTGCGTGCCCTGACGGGCGGCGGCCAGCTGGGCGACGACGACCTGGTGCAGCAGCGCCACGTTGGTCTGGGCGTCGAAGATCTCAGCGGGCAGCTCGACGTTGACGGTTTCAGTTGCCATGAGTATCAAGCTCCCTTCACGGTGGAACGGACGAGGACGACCGATCCCTTGGGGCCCGGCAGGGCGCCCTTGATGAGCAGCAGGGAGTTCTCGGCGTCGACAGCGTGCACGGTCAGGTTCATGGTCGTGTGACGGGCGTTGCCCATCCGGCCGGCCATGCGCATGCCCTTGAACACGCGAGCAGGGTACGATGCGCCGCCGATGGAACCCGGCTTGCGGTGGTTCTTGTGTGCACCGTGGGAGGCGCCCACACCGGCGAAGCCGTGGCGCTTCATGACACCCGCGGTGCCCTTACCCTTGGTGGTGCCGACGACGTCGACCTTGGCACCGGCCTCGAAGAGCTCGACGGACAGTTCCTGTCCCAGCTCGTACTCAGCGGCGTCGGAAGTACGAAGTTCGACGACATGACGACGGGGCGTCACGCCTGCAGCGGCGAAGTGACCGGCCAGTGGCTTGGTCACCTTGCGGGGATCGATCGCACCGAAGCCGATCTGCACGGCGTTGTAGCCGTCCTTGTCCTCGTTGCGCAGCTGCGTCACGACGTTGGAGTCGGCCTTGACCACGGTCACCGGCACGAACTTCCCGTTCTCGTCCCAGACCTGGGTCATGCCGAGCTTCGTGCCCAGCAGGCCCTTCACCTGGCGTTCGAAAGTGGTAGTCATTGGGGTGCGATCCTTTTTACAGCTTGATTTCGATGTTCACGTCAGCGGGCAGATCGAGACGCATGAGCGAGTCGACGGCCTTGGGCGTGGGGTCGATGATGTCGATCAGCCGCTTGTGGGTGCGCATCTCGAAATGCTCACGGCTGTCCTTGTACTTGTGCGGCGAGCGGATCACGCAGTACACATTCTTCTCGGTGGGCAGCGGGACGGGTCCCACCACCGTGGCGCCTGCGCGCGTCACCGTCTCAACGATCTTCCGGGCCGAGACGTCGATGACCTCGTGGTCATAGGACTTCAGCCGGATGCGGATTTTTTGTCCCGCCATGGCGTCGTGACTCTCTTTCTTCAAGTACTTCCCTGTATGGAGTTCGCGGACTCCTTGTGCTCGGCGATCGTGCTCGCCACCCCGCACAGACTGAATCCGGAAACTTCCGGGTTCCTCACCCTGTCGGGGCCCCGGCACCCGAACTCGGGCGTGTCGCGCGAGGAGCGCGCCGCCCGGTCCACACAATGATGCGGTGCCGGTTGAAAAATGGTTGTCCGCGGTGATACCCGCGTGGAAGTTCGCTGCATTGCGTTTGCTTCGGTTGCGCGACTGCTCCGCACCCGGTTCTCGCAATGGACTCCACGCGCTCGACCGGCGCACGGGAATCCCGCGTCGCTGAGCGAACAACAGCGACCATTCTGCCAGAGACCCGGGGGAGCGCGCAAACCGGCCACGCCCCTACTCCCCCGGACCGGCGGGCACGCCGCCGCCCAGACATGCGAGAACCCCGCGGTCCTGAACGGACCACGGGGTTCTCGAAGGTTCGACTCAGCGCCTCACCGGATCAACGGGTCTTACTTGTTGATCTTGGTCACACGACCGGAGCCCACGGTGCGGCCACCCTCACGGATGGCGAAGCCGAGGCCTTCCTCCATGGCGATCGGCTGGATCAGCTCGACCGTCATCTCGGTGTTGTCACCGGGCATGACCATCTCGGTGCCCTCGGGCAGGGTGATGACGCCGGTGACGTCCGTGGTGCGGAAGTAGAACTGCGGGCGGTAGTTCGAGTAGAACGGGTTGTGACGCCCGCCCTCTTCCTTGGACAGGATGTAGACGTTGGCCTCGAAGTCGGTGTGCGGGGTGATGGAACCCGGCTTGCACACGACCTGGCCACGCTCGACGTCGTCGCGCTTGAGACCGCGCAGCAGCAGACCGCAGTTCTCGCCGGCCATGGCCTCGTCCATCTGCTTGTGGAACATCTCGATACCGGTCACCGTGGTCTTCTGCACGGGGCGGATGCCCACGATCTCAACCTCGGAGTTGATCGGCAGGGTACCGCGCTCGGCGCGGCCGGTCACCACGGTGCCGCGACCGGTGATCGTGAAGACGTCCTCGATGGGCATCAGGAAGGGCTTGTCGGTGTCACGCACGGGGTCCGGGACGTTCTCGTCCACGGCCTCCATGAGGTCCTCGACGGACTTGACCCACTCGGCGTCGCCCTCGAGGGCCTTCAGAGCGGAGACGCGCACCACGGGGGCGTTGTCGCCGTCGAAGCCCTGGTCGGACAGCAGCTCGCGGACCTCCATCTCGACGAGGTCGAGCAGCTCTTCGTCGTCGACCATGTCGGACTTGTTCAGCGCCACCAGCAGGTAGGGCACGCCCACCTGGCGGGCGAGCAGGACGTGCTCGCGGGTCTGGGCCATGGGGCCGTCGGTCGCGGCGACCACGAGGATCGCGCCGTCCATCTGAGCGGCACCGGTGATCATGTTCTTCACGTAGTCGGCGTGACCGGGGGCGTCCACGTGGGCGTAGTGACGCTTGTCGGTCTGGTACTCGATGTGAGAGATGTTGATCGTGATGCCGCGCTGCTTCTCCTCCGGGGCGGAGTCGATCGCACCGAAGTCACGCTGCTCGTTGACGTCCGGGTACTTGTCGGCCAGAACCTTGGAGATCGCAGCGGTGAGCGTGGTCTTGCCGTGGTCAACGTGGCCGATGGTGCCAATGTTGAGGTGCGGCTTGGTGCGCTCGAACTTGGCCTTCGCCATGATGTGTTCCTCCTAGAACATTGAGGTGAGACTTGCTCGACTGCTCCGGACCACGGAGCGTGGGACCACAGCGCTTCAGACGCTGCGCGTGTCGAAACCTGTGCAAGTCTACTTCTGGATTACGAATTTACTGAAATCACGGGGCGTGGGCCCCGCCGGCTCACTCGCCGCGGTTCTTCTGGATGATCTCCTCGGCCACGGCCTTGGGGACCTCCGAGTAGCTGTCGAACTCCATCGAGTACACCGCGCGACCCTGGGTCTTGGACCGCAGGTCACCGATGTAGCCGAACATCTCCGACAAGGGCACCAGGGCCTTCACGAGCTTGACACCCGCGACGTCCTCCATGGACTGGATCTGGCCGCGGCGGGAGTTCAGGTCACCGATGACGTCACCCATGTACTCTTCCGGGGTACGCACCTCCACGGCCATGAGCGGCTCGAGCAGGACCGGGTTGGCACGCCGGGCACCTTCCTTGAACACCATCGAACCGGCGATCTTGAACGCCATTTCCGAGGAGTCCACGTCGTGGTAGGCACCGTCGATCAGGGTGGCCTTGACGCCCACCACCGGGTAGCCCGCGAGGATGCCCAACTGCATGGCGTCCTGGATACCGTGGTCCACCGAGGGGATGTACTCGCGCGGCACGCGACCACCGGTCACGGCGTTGTCGAACTCGTACAGCTCCTCCGCGTCCAGCGGCAGCGGCTCGAAGGAAACCTGCACCTTGGCGAACTGGCCGGAACCACCGGTCTGCTTCTTGTGGGTGTAGTCGACCTTGTCCACGGCCTTCTTGATGGTCTCGCGGTAGGCCACCTGCGGCTTGCCCACGTTGGCCTCGACCTTGAACTCGCGCTTCATGCGGTCCACCAGGATGTCCAGGTGCAACTCGCCCATGCCGCCGATCTCGGTCTGGCCGGTCTCGTCGTTGAGGGACACCGTGAAGGTGGGGTCCTCCGCGGAGAGCTTCTGGATGGCGGTGGACAGCTTCTCCTGGTCACCCTTGGTCTTGGGCTCGATGGCCACGAAGATCACAGGCTGGGGGAAGCTCATGGACTCCAGCACGATCTGGTTGTTCGAATCGCACAGGGTGTCGCCCGTGGTGGTGTCCTTCAGACCGATCGCCGCGTAGATGTGACCGGCGGAGATCTCGTCCACCGGGTTCTCCTTATTGGAGTGCATCTGGAAGAGCTTGCCGATGCGCTCGCGCTTGCCCTTGGTCGAGTTCATGACCTGCTCGCCGGCCTTCGCCTTGCCGGAGTACACGCGGATGTACGTGAGCTGGCCGTAGAACGGGTGCGAGGCGACCTTGAACGCGAGGGCCGCGAAGGGGCCGTTGGCGTCCGCGGTGCGGGTCATGACCTCTTCCTCGTCGTTGATGGCGTGGCCCTGCACGTCCTCCACGTCGAGCGGGGAGGGCAGGTAGTCCACCACGGCGTCGAGCATGGGCTGCACGCCGCGGTTCTTGAACGCCGAGCCACACAGCACGGGGTAGGCCTGGGAGGTGATCGTCAGCTTGCGGATGCCGGCCTTGATCTCGTCCTCGGTGAGCTCCTCGCCGCCGAGGTACTTCTCCATGAGCTCGTCGTCCGCCTCCGCGACGGCCTCGACGAGCTGGTTGCGGTAGTCATCCGCGCGGTCCTTCAGGTCCTCGGGGATCTCGCGCGTCTCGTACTTGGCACCCAGGGAGACGTCACCCTTGGAGTCGCCCTCCCACACGAGAGCCTTCATGGTCACCAGGTCGATGACGCCCACGAAGTCGTTCTCGGCACCGATCGGCAGCTGCAGCACGAGCGGGGTCGCGCCCAGGCGGGACTTGATGGTGTCCACAGTGAAGTAGAAGTCGGCGCCCAGCTTGTCCATCTTGTTGACGAAGCAGATGCGGGGCACTTCGTACTTATCGGCCTGGCGCCACACGGTCTCGGACTGGGGCTCCACGCCCTCCTTGCCGTCGAAGACGGCCACGGCGCCGTCGAGCACGCGCAGGGAGCGCTCGACCTCGACCGTGAAGTCCACGTGACCCGGGGTGTCGATGATGTTGATCTGGTAGTCGTGCCAGTAGCACGAGGTCGCGGCGGACGTGATGGTGATGCCGCGTTCCTGCTCCTGAGCCATCCAGTCCATCGTGGATGCACCGTCGTGCGTTTCGCCGAGCTTGTGGTTGATGCCCGTGTAGAACAGGATTCGTTCGGTGGTCGTGGTCTTACCGGCATCGATGTGAGCCATGATGCCGATATTGCGGACCTTCTTGAGGTCGGTAAGCACGTCGAGTGCCACGATGGTTCCCTTCGTAAAAGGTAGTGCCGGGCCCTGGTGTCGGCCCCGCGCGGGGCGGGGCCGACAGGACTACCGAATTTTACCAGCGGTAGTGGGCGAAGGCCTTGTTGGATTCGGCCATCTTGTGGGTGTCCTCGCGGCGCTTCACAGCGGCACCGAGGCCGTTGGAGGCGTCGAGGATCTCGTTCTGCAGACGCTCGGTCATGGTGTTCTCACGACGGGCCTTGGAGTAGCCCACGAGCCAGCGCAGGGACAGTGCCTGGGCGCGGCCTGCCTTGACCTCGACCGGCACCTGGTAGGTGGCGCCACCGACACGACGGGAGCGGACCTCGAGGGCGGGCTTGACGTTGTCGAGGGCCTTCTTCAGGGTGGCCACGGGATCGGAGTTGGTCTTGTTGCGTACACCCTCGAGGGCACCGTAGACGATGCGCTCGGCGGTGGACTTCTTGCCGTCCTGCAGGACCTTGTTGATCAGCTGCGTGACCACGGGCGAGCCGTAGACGGGATCGACGACGAGGGGGCGCTTGGGAGCGGGACCTTTACGAGGCATTACTTCTTCTCCTTCTTCGCGCCGTAGCGGGAGCGAGCCTGCTGACGGCCCTTGACACCCTGGGTGTCGAGCGCGCCGCGCACGATCTTGTAACGGACACCCGGCAGGTCCTTCACACGACCACCGCGCACGAGCACGATGGAGTGTTCCTGAAGGTTGTGACCCTCACCCGGGATGTAGGCGGTGACTTCCACGCCGCCGTTGAGCTTCACACGGGCCACCTTGCGCAGCGCCGAATTCGGCTTCTTGGGGGTCGTGGTGAACACGCGGGTGCAGACGCCGCGCTTCATGGGGTTGCCCTTGAGCGCGGGAGCCTTGGTCTTCACGACCTTGGAGTGCCGGCCCTTGCGGACCAGTTGCTGGATAGTTGGCACAGTGCCTCCTGTTGGAACGGGACCGGTGGTGGCCGCCCCCGTTGATGGCGGAATATTGATCCCGGGCCCGCCGGGACGGATCAGCAGTAGTGACTGCGACGAAACCGTGTCCGAGCATGACGAAAGATGGCATCTAGGTACAGGGTGCGTACCACAGGACGGTGTCCGATTTGCCATCTGAGGACTGCCCGGAATCGAGCAATTCTTCCTTAGCATAGCAGCTCGCGTCTCAGGAGGAGAAATCGCTTTTGCCGGAGGTCACGACGTCCGCCGACAGGGCGGCGGCGCACCGTTGCAGGGCGGGGACCACGCGGCGGTCCAGGTGTTCCACGTCCCCGGATCCGAGGCCCGCGCGCATGGACACGTTGATCGCGGCCACCACCGCTCCCGTGCCGTCCGTCACCGGCACGGCCACGGAGCGCAGCCCGAGTTCGAGTTCCTGGTCCACCACGGCGTGGCCGGCACGACGCACGGCGGCGATCTGCGCCCGCAGCTGCGTGTGGTCCGTGAGTGTCAGCGGGGTCAAGCTGCGCGGTTGCGCCCGCTCGAGCAGTTCCGCGAGCTCCTCGGGGGGCAGTGCCGCGAGCAGGACCCGGCCCATGGAGGTTGCGTACGCCGGGAACCTCGTGCCGAGCGAGATGCTCACGCTCATGATCCGCTGGGTGGCCACGCGCGCGACGTAGACGATCTCCGCGCCGTCGAGCACGGACATGGACGTGGATTCCCCGAGCTCGTCCGACAACGAACGCAGGTGGGGCTGGGCCAGTTGCGGCAGCGACAGCGCGGAAAGATAGGAGTAGCCCAGGCTCAGTACCTTGGGCGTGAGTTCGAAGCGCCGCCCGTCCGAGCGCACGTAACCCAGGGACTCGAGCGTGAGCAGGAACCGGCGGGCGGTCGCGCGGGTCAGCTGGGTCTGCCGGGCCACCTCGGACAGGCTCATGGCGGGGCGTTCGACGTCGAACGCCCCGATCACGGCGAGCCCGCGCGCGAGCGACTGCACGAAACCGTCCCCGGGGGCGGAGTCGTTGCTACCGGTCGTGGTGACCACCCTCTCTCCCCCACGACGCCGCGTGGGTCACTGATCGACACGGCGATGGCACCGCGAACGGTCCGCGCGACACCATCGGCACACTACCCGGCAGACTACCGCGCGGGTCACTGGGCGGGGGTCAGCTCCACATCCACCTGCTGGGCGAGTTCGTCGAAGCCGACACCGAAGGTCTCGCGCACCGTGACCTTGCCGTCCTCGAGGAGGAACACGCCGAGGTCCGTGTAGATCCGGGACACGCAGCCCACGCCCGTGAGCGGCATGGTGCACTCCTTCACGAGCTTCGACTGACCCTTCTTGGTCTTCAGGGTCATCATCACGAAGGTCTGCTTGGCGCCGGTGGCGAGGTCCATGGCACCGCCCACGGCGGGGATCGCGTCCGGCTTACCGGTGTGCCAGTTGGCAAGGTTGCCTTGCTGGTCCACCTGGAACGCACCCAGCACGCAGCAGTCCAGGTGACCGCCGCGCATCATGGCGAACGAGTCCGCGTGGTGGAAGTACGAGCAGCCCTCGGTCTCGACCACGGGGATCTTGCCGGCGTTGATCAGGTCCGGGTCCACCTCGTCCCCGTGGGCCTCCGCACCCATCCCGAGCATCCCGTTCTCGGTGTGCAGGGTGACGTCGTCCTCGGCGCTGAGGTAGTTGGAGACCAGGGTGGGCTGGCCGATGCCCAGGTTCACGTACGCCCCGGCGGGGATGTCCCGCGCCACGACCTCCGCGAGTTCCTCCGGGCTCAACGGGTGATCACTGTTCTGCGGAACGCTCATGCCGCACCTTCCTCTCGCGGGTCCTGCTGCTGGGGCCGGTTGATCTGCACCACGGTGTCCACGTAGATCCCAGGGGTCACCACAACCTCGGGATCGATCTGCCCGCGCTCCACGATGTCGCTGACCTGCACGATGGAGTGCGTGGCCGCCGCAGCCATGATGGGGCCGAAGTTGCGCGCCGTCTTGCGGTACACGAGGTTGCCGGCCTTGTCCGCCCGGTACGCCTTGGTCAGGGAGAAGTCCGCGTGGATGGGGTACTCGAGCACCTGGTGCTTGCCGTCCAGCTCGCGCACCTCCTTGCCCTCGGCCAGGGGCGTGCCGTAACCGGTGGGCGTGAAGAACGCCCCGATCCCGGCACCGGCGGCGCGGATCCGCTCGGCGAGGTTGCCCTGCGGGACGACCTCGAGCTCGATCTCACCGGCGCGGTACTTCTCATCGAAGTGCCACGAGTCCGACTGGCGCGGGAACGAGCAGATGATCTTCTGCACGCGGCCCAGCTGGATCAGCTTGGCGAGACCCACGTCCCCGTTGCCGGCGTTGTTGTTCACGACCGTGAGGTCCTTGGCGCCGTGTTCGATCAGGGCGTCGATGAGTTCCACGGGCTGACCGGCCACACCGAAGCCGCCGATCATCACGCACGCACCGTCGTGGATGAGCTCCACGGCCGCCGCGGCGCTGTCTGCAATGTTGAGCATGGTGTGCCTTTCTCGAAAAGGTTGGAGGGGTCTCAGCCCTGGGCGTTCTCGTTCTCGAGCACCACCGCGAGGCCCTGCCCCACGCCGATGCACAGGCTGGCCACACCCCAGCGCTGCCCGCTCTCCTGCAACCGGCGGGCCAGGGTCCCCAACACGCGGGTCCCGGAGGCGCCGAGCGGGTGGCCGATCGCGATGGCCCCGCCCCACTGGTTGACGATGCTCTGGTCCACACCCCACTGGCGCAGGCACGCGAGCGACTGCGCGGCGAAGGCCTCGTTGAGTTCCACGGCGGCGACGTCGTCCCACGTGATCCCCGCGCGGCGCACGGCGATGTTGGCCGCCTCCACGGGCGCCTCACCGAAGAACTGTGGTTCGTTGGCGGCGGCACCGCGGCCGGCGATACGGGCGATGGGCTCGCGACCGAGCAGCTGCGCACCGCGCTCGCTGCCGAGCCACACGGCGGACGCGCCGTCGTTCATGGGAGAGGAGTTACCGGCGGTGACGGTCGCGTTGTCACCACTGCGGAACACGGTGCGCAGACCGGCGAGCGTCTCCGGGGTGGAGTCCCCGCGCACGGTTTCGTCCCGGGTGAGCTCCACGCCCTTCTTGGTGTTGGGGGCCACGCTGACCGTGATGTCGTCGTACTTGCCCTCGTCCCACGCCTTGGCCGCGAGCTGGTGGGAGGTGGCCGCGAACGCGTCCTGGTCCTCGCGCGAGATGCCGTGCTTCTCGCGCAACTGCTCGGTGGCCTCACCGAGGGACACCGTCCACTCGCTCGGCATGTCCGGGTTCACGAGGCGCCAGCCCAGGGTCGTGTTGGCGAGTTCGAGGTTCTGCATGGGGTAGGGCCGCTCGGTCTTGGGCAGCACCCACGGCGCGCGGGACATGGACTCGACGCCGCCCACGAGCAGCAAGTCCCCTTCCCCCACCTCGATCTGACGGGAGCCCATCATCGCGGCGTCCAGGGACGAACCGCACAACCGGTTGATCGTGGAGCCGGGAACGGACACGGGCAGACCCGCGAGCAGCGTGGCCATGCGCGCCACGTTGCGGTTCTCCTCACCGGCGCCGTTGGCATTGCCTAAGTAGACCTCGTCGATCGTGGCGGGGTCCAGCTCGGGTGCGCGTTCCACGAGCGTGCGCACCACGAGGGCCGCGAGGTCGTCGGGACGGTGGCTCGCGAGCGCGCCACCCACCTTCCCGAACGGGGTACGGATGGCGTCGTAGACGTATGCGTGGTTCATGGGGATCCTCACCGTGGTAGCTCACCCGGCCGCGGCCGGGGCGGCGCCGGGCTCGGGTGTCCGGTCACCGCGTTGCATATGTTCAGTCTAGAGCGCGGTGCTCGCCATGTGAACACTTGTTCGCATGACGAACAATTCCGGTCAGCCCGAGTACTCCGACAGCGCCTTCTGCGCGTGCTTGAACGCGTTGTTGGCGGACGGGACGGAGAGGTAGATCGCGGACTGCAGCAGGATCTCCTTGATCTCGTCCGTGCTCAGCCCGTTGCGCAACGCCGCCTTGACGTGCATCTCGAACTCCTCCCAGTGACCGGCGGCGATCAGCGCGGTCAACACGCACGCGCTGCGCATCCGGCGGTCCAGGCCGGGCCGGGTCCAGATCTCACCCCACGCGTAGCGCGAGATGAAGTCCTGGAAGTCCTCCGTGAACTCGGTCTTGCCGGACTCCGCGCGGTCCACATGGGCGTCCGAGAGCACCTCCCGGCGCACGGTCATCCCGTCCTGCAGGGCCTGTGCTTCGGTGCGTTGCGAGCGTGGGTTCATGTTTGTTCCTCGTTCCTGGTCTCGTGCTGGTTCGTGTCGTCGTTCCCGAGATCGTGGCCCGTCATGCCGCGTCCCGTGAATCCGTGTCTCGTGCGCTCGCGGCTCCCCGCGGGTGCCGCGGATCGATCGAGCGCGCGTGGACCGCGTCAGCGCGCGGCCGCCACGAGCTCCGCGATCGTGTGGGCCACGAGCTCGGGTGCGGCCACAGGTACGAGGTGGGCGGCGTCGTCAACGACCTCGCAGCGCGCGTGCAGCGCGTCCGCGAGACCCTGGGCGACGTCGGGCCCCACCATGGCGTCCTGCGCACCGGCCACGACTGCGGTGGGGACGGGCGCGGGGCGCGTGCGCTCCCGCAGGTCGAAACCACCCAGCGCACGGCAGGCCGCGGCGTAACTGAACCGGTCCGTCCCCTGCAGGTCGTGCAGCAACGGGGTCCCGCGTTCCGAGTGCTCGGCCAGGAAATCGGGGGCGAACCACGCCTTGGCACACTCGATCACCTGGGTGGGTGTGCCGGCACTCGCGACGAGCTCGGCGCGCTCGCGCCACATCCGCGGGTCCGGGAAGTAGTTGCTCGTGGCGATCAACGCCGCGGACGCCACCCGCTCGGGATCCTGGGCGAGCAATTGCTGCACCGCCGCTCCCCCGATCGAGGTCCCCGCCATGTGCCACGACCGCGCACCGGTGTGCTCGGTGACGGCGTCCGCCACGGCGCGGGCGAGTTCTCCGAGCGTGAATTCCTGCGCGGGATCGCTGACCCCGTGGCCCGGAAGGTCCCAGCCGATCACGTGGAACCGCTCGGCCAGCAGCGGGGCCACGGCCGCGTAGAGATGGGTGACCGAGGTGCCCAGTGCGGGGCCGAGCACCACGAGGGGTGCACCCTCCGCGAGGTCCTGCGGTCGGGTGAATTCCACGAGTCCCGGTGCGGGAACCGTCATGCCGTCGTCCTTTCCTCGTGCCGGGCCACGGCCCGGTCACACAGTTCGCCCGACGCGCCCAGGTAACCGCGCGGGTCCAGCAGGCTCCGGACCCAGCGGGTCACGGACTGCGGATCCCCGACGGACACTCCCTCGGGCAGAGTCGGGTCCTCTTCCGCCGCGATCTCCCGCGCCAGGGCGCTCGCGAGCGCGTCCGCGTCCCACGGCTCGGCGCGCACCGCGGCCTGCACGCGCTGCTTCGCGTTCTTGACCTCGCGCTCGCTCAGCACCGGCGCGAGTGCCGCGCTCAGCCGTTCCGCCATCACGCCCGTTCCCGCGCGCTCGAGGTTCTGCGCCATGCGCTCGGTGTCCACCGTGAGCCCCCCGGCCAGCTCGGCAGCGTGCGACGACGCCGCGGTCGCCAGTACCGCGAGCTCGCGCAACGCGGCCCATTCGGCATGCCAGCCGCCGTCCGGGCGTTCGTCGTCCGCGGCGCTCGCACCCGCGAACACCTGGGACAGCAGCCCCGGGGCCGCGATGCCCGTGCGCTTGAGCAGCACGCTCAGCACGGGGTTCTGCTTCTGCGGCATGGCCGAGGAAACACCTCGTCCCTCCGCGGTGGGTTCGCGCAGCTCCCCCACCTCCGGCCGGGACATCATGAGGACGTCGTTGGCCATGCGGGCCAGTGCGGCGGTGGTCTGCGCGTAGCCGCTCGCGACCCGCAGCACCGGCACGCGGTCGGTGTGCCACACACCGTTCGGCAGCTCCAGGCCGAGCTCGTCCGCCCAGTGGCCCAGCAAATCGGTGACCCGCCCGAAGGTCTGCTCCGACGTTGCGCCGTCGGAGCAGCGGGCCATCGTGGCGGCCAGGCTCCCGGACGCCCCGCCGTACGACACGGGAAGCCGTGCGGCGAGCACGGCGTCCACGGCGTCGTCGACCGCTGCGAGCCACGAGGCGGCCTTGAGACCGAAAGAAATGGGGAGTGCGTGCTGGGTGAGGGTCCGTCCGACCATCACGGTGTCGCGGTGCTCAGCCACGATGCGAGCGAGAGCGTCCCCCGTGCGGGCGAGGTGCGCGAGGATGCTCGAGCGGACGTCACGCATCACCAGCGCGAGGGCCGTGTCCATGACGTCCTGGCTGGTCAGCGAGGCGTGCACCGCACTAATCGGCGCGCCGTTCTCCTCGGTGACCGCTGCACGGTAGGCCGCGAGCAGGGGGATCACGGGATTGCCTCCGCCCTCGGACGCGACCGCGAGGTCGTTCAGGGCCGCTTCGTCGAGCGCCACGCTTTCAGCTGCGGCGTGGGCCGCCCGAGCGGCGTCGGGCGCAACGAGCCCGGACCGCGACTGGGCCGCGACCCACGCGTCCTCCACACGGAGGATCGCGCGGGCCACGGCACGGTCGTCGGCGAGCTCTGCGGCTCGGTGGCTCCCCGGAGTGAGAAGACCGGTGAAGATCATCAGATCCCCGGGTAGGCCAGGAACACGGTCTCGCGGTCCCCCTGCAGGTGCACGTCGAAGTGCAACGAGCCGTCCGACTGACGCTCTGCGATCATCGTGGCGCGTTCGGCCTCGGACAGCGAGGACAGCAGCGGATCGTTGGTCAGTGCGTCCGTATCCTCGGGCAGGTACACGCGGGTGAACAGTCGGTTCAGCAGACCGCGCGCGAACACCGTGAGGCAGATGAACGGGGCCTTGCCGTCCTCGGTGGGGCCGGGGTTGACCGTGGTGAAGTCGTAGTGCCCCACGTTGTCCACCGCCACGCGGCCGAAACCGGTGAAGGTGTAGCCGTCCCGCTTGAGCGAACCGGGCTCCTGCGAGACCTGGCCGTTCTCGTCCGCCTGCCAGATCTCGAGCATGGAGTCCGGAACCGGCGTGCCGTGGCCGTCATACACCGTGCCGTGCAGGCGCACGGCGTTCGGGTGCGAACGGTCCACGAGGAACTCCCCGCCCTCGTAGGGCAGCGCGTAGCCGTAGAAGGGTCCGATGGTCTGGCCCGGGGTGGGCACCAGGCGCTCAGTGTTCTCAGACATTGCTGTCGTCCTCCGTCCAGGTTCGGTTCGAACCGCTCAGCACGATGTCCCAGCGGTAGCCGAGCAGCCATTCGTGCTCGGAGATGTCGTGGTCGTAGTCCGCCACGAGACGCTCGCGCGCCTTGGGGTCCACGATCGACTGGTAGATGGGGTCCAACGCGAATAGCGGGTCACCCGGGAAGTACATCTGGGTGATCATGCGCTGCGTGAAATCCGTGCCGAACAGCGAGAAGTGCACGTGCGCGGGGCGCCACGCGTTGAGGTGGTTCTTCCACGGGTACGGGCCCGGCTTGATGGTGATGAACGAGTAGGAACCGTCGTCACCGGTCAGACAGCGGCCCACGCCCGTGAAGTTCGGGTCGATCGGGGCCGGGTGCTGATCGCGCTTGTGGATGTAGCGACCGGCGGCGTTGGCCTGCCAGATCTCCACGAGCTGGTTGCGCACGGGGCGGCCGTCGCCGTCCAGGATGCGCCCGGAGATCCGGATCCGCTCACCGATGGGCTCGCCGCCGTCCTGGATTGTCAGATCCGACTCCAGCGCGTGCACGTCCCGCTGGCCGAAGGCCGGCGCGTAGAGCTCGATGGTCTCCGGGTCCGCGTGGCGGGGGTCCTTGGTGGGGTGACGCAGGATCGAGCTGCGGTACGGGGCGTAGTCCAGACGAGGCTGGGTCTCCTCCGTGCCGGCCTTCTCGTACTGCTTGCTGATGGCGGCCATCTCGTCGTTGAGCTGGTTCTGGGTGTCGGCGGCGTCGTCCGCGTCCTTGACGTACGGCGGGTCGAAGGTGTCGTCGTTCTCGGTGGTCATGATCATCTCCTTGGGTGAGTGGATCGGAGTCTGGGTCCGGTGTGCTCAGGTGCGGTCCTGCCAGCCGGTGTATGACTCGGCGAAGTAGCCCGAGCCGTACGTGGAGTTCGTGACGGTCTCGAACTCGCCCCGGCGGCGCTTCATGTTGAAGGGGTTCTCCCCCGGCTGGATATGCATCAGGTTGGTGACCCAGTACGAGAAGTTCTGGGCCTTCCAGATCCGGTCCAGGGCCTTGGCGGAGTACCCGGCCAACCCGCGCTCGTCACCGGAACCGAAGAACTCGATGATCGCCGGCGCGAGCACCCGCACGTCGCAGAACGCGAGGTTCAGACCCTTGGCGCCCGTGGGCGGCACGGTGTGCCCGGCGTCCCCCACCAGGAACATGTTCCCGTAGCGCAGGGGCTCGCACACGTACGAGCGGAACGGCAGCACGGTTTTGTCGAAGATGGGCCCGCGCTGCAGCTGCAACCCGTCCGGGCCGTCGATGCGCCGCTGCAACTCGGTCCAGATCCGCTCGTCGTCCCAGTCGTCCACGTTCTCATTGGGGTCGCACTGGAAGTACATGCGCTGCACGGTGTCGCTGCGCTGCGAGATCAACGCGAAACCGTACTGCGAGTTCGCGTAGATCAGCTCGGGTGCCGACGGCGGCGCTTCGCACAGGATCCCGAACCACGCGAACGGGTACTCGATGAAATTGTCCGTGCGCACGTCCTGCGGGATCTGACGCTTGCAGATGCCCTTGGAACCGTCCGCGCCCACGAGCAGGCGGCTACGGATCTCGAGCTTCTCGCCCTCCTTGGTGGTGCACAGCACCGTGGGCTGCTCCGTGGTCAGGTCCCGGACCTCGGTGTCCGTGACTTCCCAGCGCACGTCACCGCCGTCGCGCTCGCGCGCCGCCGCAAGATCCACGAAGACCTCGTTCTGGGGGTACAGCCACACGGACTGACCCACGAGCTTTTGGAAGTCGATGCGACGGCTCTCGCCCTCGAAGCGCAGCACGGTGCCCTCGTGCTCGTGGCCGTGCGACAGCACGCGCCCGTCCACGCCGGTCTCGGCGAGCATCTGCACGGTCCCCGCTTCGAGGATGCCCGCACGGTGGGTGTTGGCGATCTCGTCGTGGCTGCGTTTCTCCACGACCACGTTGTCGATCCCGGCCCGGTGCAACAGGTGGGAGAGCATCAGTCCGGCGGGCCCCGCCCCCACGATGGCCACCTGGGTGTCGATGATCGTTCGCTCCTCGAGCATGTGTCCTCCTTGCGCACGTCGTGGGTCACATTATGTTGGAGCCACATGGCGCGTATCTCATTGATTCCGTTCAATGGGACGGGGGCCGCGCCTGTGACGCGGGGTACGACATCGCTGCGGCCGGTACGCGGCTCCCCGTTGCGCCTTGGGCGGAGGTGTTTCCCGCGAAGATCACCCACAAGGGGTTGTCAGAATGCCCCCAGGGCGCGGGAGATCCCGTGGCCGGCAACCCGTAACGTTTGCACGATGGCCGAGACGTCCGGATCTCGCATGTCGCTCAGGGGCAGCACCGCTCCGAGGGCCGCTGCGCGGTGCCCCGGGGGGACCTTGAGCGGGACCGCCACTCCCCCACTGCCCTCGTCGATGCGTTCGCGCTGGATCGCATAACCGCGCTGCGCGAAGACCCGCAGGTCCGCCGCGAAGCGTTCCCTGCCCACGAGGGCACCGCCCGGTTCATCCGCGACCGCCCGCGCCGCGGCGGCGTCATGGTACTGCGCGATGAACTCGTCCGAACAGTGGCACAACAGGGCGAGACCCGTGGCCGAGCGGTGCAGTGGAAGGCGTCCGGCGACGATCGAGCGCAGTGGGACCGCCGAGTCACTCGCGGCGATCCGCTCGGCGAACAGGACGTCGTGGCCCTCGATCACCCCCACGTGCACGTGTTGGCGCAGCACCGCGTGCACGTCCGACATGAACGGGATCGCGACCGCTGCGAGGTTCTCGGCGGATGCCGCGCGGGACGCGAGCTCCCACAACCGGGTCCCCACCCGGTAGGTCTGCGCGGAACCGGACTCGAGCCACCTCGCGCGCTTCATGTCCCCCAGGATCCGGTGCACCGTGGAGGATGGCAACCCGGTGGCCGCGCAGATCTCGCGGAAGGTCAGCTCGGGACGTGCGGGGCCGAACGCGTCCAGGACGCGATCGAACCGGGTGATCAGTGATTCACCGGACGCCGAGTTGGCCATGCTTCGCCTCCGTTCATGGCTCCCGCGAAAGCCGAACCGCGGGATCCTTGCCCGCTTCAGCCTACGACCCCGCGGCCGTGCCTCTCCCGGCACGAAGCCGCGGCGAGGGTGGCCGCGACCGGGACGAACGCGTTCGGGTCGGTCGCAACCGGGGCGCGGTGGCCGGGTACCGCGCCGTCGTCCGGAACGGGTCCGGGTACGCGAGAGCCCGGGTGGCCCTCCCCGAAGGGAAGCCCACCCGGGCTCTCAGATCACACGCCTACTCGGCTCAGTGACCGCCGAAATCGTAGTCGTCCAGGGGGATCGCATGGAACTCGGAACCGAGCCCCCCGGCGTTCTCCTCGGCGTAGCTGAAATCGGTGAACGCGGAGGGATCCGTGAACATGGAGGCCTTGGCCTCCTCGGTGGGCTCCACGTCCACGCTGTTGTACCGCTCCAGACCGGTACCGGCGGGGATGAGCTTACCGATGATCACGTTCTCCTTCAGACCCAGCAGCGGATCCGACTTGCCCTCCATGGCGGCCTGCGTGAGCACACGGGTGGTCTCCTGGAAGGACGCGGCGGACAGCCACGAGTCCGTGGCCAGGGAGGCCTTGGTGATGCCCATGAGCTCCGGACGCCCGGCCGCGGGACGCTTGCCCTCCGCCACCGCGGCGCGGTTGGCCTCGAGGAAGCGCACGTTGTCCACCAGCTCACCCGGCAGCAACGAGGTGTCGCCGGACTCGATGATGGTCACGCGCCGCAGCATCTGGCGCACGATGACCTCCACGTGCTTGTCGTGGATGCCCACGCCCTGGGAGCGGTACACGCCCTGGACCTCATCCACGAGGTGCTTCTGCGCCTCGCGAGGACCGCGGATACGCAGTACCTCCTTGGGGTCCACGGCTCCGGTCACGAGCTGCTGACCGACCTCCACGTGATCGCCGTCCGCGACGAGCAGCTTGGCGCGGCGCAGCACTGGGTAGGCGAACTCCTCGTCACCGTTGTCCGGGACCACCACGATCTTCAGCGACTTGTCCGTGTCCTCGATGCGGATTCGGCCAGCCACCTCGGAGATTGGGGCCACACCCTTGGGCGTGCGGGCCTCGAACAGCTCCTGGATACGGGGCAGACCCTGCGTGATGTCACCGTCCGAGGACGCCACACCACCGGTGTGGAACGTACGCATGGTCAGCTGGGTACCGGGCTCACCGATGGACTGGGCGGCCACGATGCCCACGGCCTCGCCGATGTCCACCAACTGGTTGGTGGCCAGCGAACGACCGTAGCACGCGGCGCACACGCCCACGGCGGACTCGCACGTGAGGACCGAGCGCACGCGCACCTGGTCCACACCGGCGTTGTAGAGCTTGTTGATCATGGCGTCGGACATGTCCGCGCCCGCCTCGGCAAGCACTTCGCCGTTCTCGTCCGCCACGGCGCTGGCCAGCACGCGGCCGTGCACCGTGTTCTCGATGTCCTCGTGCAGCGTGCGCACACCGGTGTCGGTGATGTCCGCGAGCGGCAGGGTCAACCCGCGCACCGTCTGGCAATCGGACTCTCGCACGATCACGTCCTGCGAGACGTCCACCAGACGACGGGTCAGGTAACCCGAGTTGGCGGTACGCAGAGCGGTGTCCGCGAGGCCCTTACGCGCACCGTGGGTCGCGATGAAGTACTCCAACACGGACAGGCCCTCACGGTAGGAGGACTTGATCGGTCGGGGCATGATCTCGCCCTTGGGGTTTGCCACCAGACCACGGATACCCGCGATCTGACGCACCTGCATCCAGTTACCACGTGCACCGGAGGAGACCATCCGGTTGATCGTGTTCCCGGCGGTCAGGTTGTTGCGCATGGCCTCGGCGACCTCGTCGGTGGCCTTGGACCAGATGTCGATGAGCTCGGAGCGGCGCTCGTCGTCGTCGATCAGACCCTTGTCGTACTGGCCCTGGATCCGCGCGGCCTGCGCCTCGTAGCCCTCCATGATGGCGGGCTTCTCCGGCGGGGTGGCGATGTCCGAGATGGCCACGGTGACACCCGAGCGGGAGGCCCAGTGGAAGCCGGCGTCCTTGAGGTTGTCCAAGGTCTTGGCCACCTGGGTCATGGGGTAACGCTCTGCGAGGTCGTTCACGAGCGCGGACAGGTGCTTCTTGTCCGCGACGTTCTCGTCCCACGGGTAGTCGGCAGGCAGCGTCTCGTTGAACAGCACGCGACCGAGCGTGGTCTCCACGACGGCGGGCTGACCTTGCTCCCAGCCCTCGGGCGCTTCCCACCCGGCGTACGGCACGAAGTCCTCGAGCTCGATCTTGCAGCGCGAGTTCAGGTGCAGCTCACCGGAGTCCGCGGCCATGATGGCCTCGGCCACGGAGGAGTAGCTGTTGCCCTCCCCGGCCCAACCCTCACGCACGGTGGTGAGGTGGTAGAGGCCGATGATCATGTCCTGCGAGGGCAGGGCGATCGGCTTGCCGTCCGAGGGCTTGAGGATGTTGTTCGAGGACAGCATCAGCACACGCGCCTCGGCCTGCGCCTCCGGAGACAGCGGCAGGTGCACGGCCATCTGGTCACCGTCGAAGTCGGCGTTGAACGCGCCGCACACGAGCGGGTGCAGCTGGATGGCCTTGCCCTCCACGAGCTGCGGCTCGAACGCCTGGATGCCCAGACGGTGCAGGGTCGGTGCGCGGTTGAGCAGCACGGGGTGCTCCGTGATGACCTCTTCCAGCACGTCCCACACCTGCGGGCGGTAGCGCTCCACCATCCGCTTGGCGGACTTGATGTTCTGCGCGTGGTTGAGGTCCACGAGGCGCTTCATCACGAAGGGCTTGAACAGCTCCAACGCCATCTGCTTGGGCAGCCCGCACTGGTGCAGCTTGAGCTGCGGGCCCACCACGATCACGGAACGACCGGAGTAGTCCACGCGTTTGCCCAGCAGGTTCTGACGGAAGCGGCCCTGCTTGCCCTTGAGCATGTCGGACAGCGACTTCAGCGCACGGTTGCCGGGGCCCGTGACCGGGCGACCGCGGCGGCCGTTGTCGAACAGCGAGTCCACGGCCTCCTGGAGCATGCGCTTCTCGTTGTTCACGATGATCTCGGGGGCACCGAGGTCCAACAGCCGCTTGAGGCGGTTGTTGCGGTTGATCACACGACGGTAGAGGTCGTTGAGATCGGACGTCGCGAAGCGGCCGCCGTCCAGCTGGACCATGGGGCGCAGTTCCGGCGGGATGACCGGGACGGCGTCCAGGACCATGCCGAGCGGCGAGTTGTCCGTGGTCAGGAACGCGTTGACAACCTTGAGGCGCTTGAGCGCACGCGTCTTGCGCTGGCCCTTGCCCGTGGCGATGGTCTCGCGCAGGGCCTCGGCCTCGGCAGCGAGGTCGAAGGTCTCGAGGCGCTTCTTGATGGACTCGGCGCCCATGGAGCCCTCGAAGTACATGCCGTAGCGGTCCACCATCTGGCGGTACAGGGCCTCGTCGCCCTCGAGGTCGTTGACCTTGAGGTTCTTGAAGCGGTCCCAGACCTTCTCGAGGTAGTCGATCTCGCGATCGGCGCGCTTGCGCACGTTTGCCATCTGGCGGTCCGCGGAGTCGCGCAGCTTGCGCTTCTCGGCGGCCTTGCCACCCTCTTCCTCGACGCGCGCGAGATCGTTCTCGAGGTCACGGGCGATCGCGTTGATGTCCGCGTCGCGGGTGTCCTCGAGCTGCTTCTTCTCACGGTCGATCGCGGCCTGCAGGTTGGGCAGGTCGTCGTGACGGGCCTGCTCGTCCACGGACGTGATCATGTACGCCGCGAAGTAGATGACCTTTTCGAGGTCCTTCGGGGCGAGGTCCAGCAGGTATCCCAAGCGCGAGGGCACGCCCTTGAAGTACCAGATGTGGGTCACGGGAGCGGCGAGCTCGATGTGACCCATCCGCTCACGACGCACCTTGGCGCGCGTGACCTCCACGCCGCAGCGCTCGCAGATGATGCCCTTGTAGCGCACACGCTTGTACTTACCGCAGTAGCACTCCCAGTCCCGGGTGGGGCCGAAGATCTTCTCGCAGAACAAGCCGTCCTTCTCAGGCTTGAGCGTGCGGTAGTTGATGGTCTCGGGCTTCTTGACCTCGCCGTAGGACCAGCCGCGGATCTGATCCGCGGTCGCGAGGCCGATACGCATGAGGCCCAGTGAAGAATCGTTGGACATAAGGTCCTGTCCCTCTTTCTAAAATCCTGAAGTGTGTTCGGGCTGATCGATGAACGAAAGGGGTCTCAGACCTCTTCGACCGAGCTGGGCTCGGAGTGGGAGAGGTCGATACCGAGTTCGTCCGCAGCCCGGAAGCTGTCGTCCTCGGAATCACGCATTTCCACCGCGTTACCGTCCGCGGAGAGGACCTCCACGTTCAGGCACAGGGACTGCATTTCCTTGATGAGCACCTTGAAGGATTCGGGCACACCCGGTTCAGGGATGTTCTCGCCCTTGACGATCGCCTCGTACACCTTGACGCGGCCGTGGACATCGTCCGACTTGACGGTGAGCAGTTCCTGCAGGGTGTAGGCCGCGCCGTACGCCTCGAGCGCCCACACCTCCATCTCACCGAAACGCTGACCGCCGAACTGCGCCTTACCGCCCAGCGGCTGCTGGGTGATCATGGAGTACGGGCCGGTGGAGCGCGCGTGGATCTTGTCGTCCACCAGGTGGTGGAGCTTCAAGATGTACTGGTAGCCCACGGACACGGGGTCCGGGAACGGCTGACCGGAACGGCCGTCGTAGAGCTTGGCCTTGCCGGAACGCCCGATCAAGCGGTCACCGTCCCGCGTGGGGTTGGTGTGGTCCAGCAGGTCGAAGATCTCGTCCTCGCGAGCGCCGTCGAACACCGGGGTGGCCACGTTAGTGGGACCGGTGGACTTCGGGAAGTTGCTCAGACCGTGCAGCCACTCGGGGTCGCCCTCGATGTTCCAGCCCTGCTTGGCGAGCCAGCCGGTGTGGACCTCGAGCACCTGGCCCAGGTTCATACGACCGGGCACGCCCAGCGGGTTCAGGATCACGTCCACGGGGGTGCCGTCCTCCATGAACGGCATGTCCTCGATGGGCAGGATCTTGGAGATGACGCCCTTGTTGCCGTGACGACCGGCGAGCTTGTCGCCGTCCGTGATCTTGCGCTTCTGCGCCACGTACACGCGCACGACCTGGTTGACGCCGGCCGGGAGGTCGTCGTCCTCGTCGTCGCGGTCGAACACGCGCACACCGATCACGGTGCCGGACTCGCCGTGGGGAACCTTGAGGGAGGTGTCACGGACCTCGCGGGACTTCTCACCGAAGATCGCGCGCAGCAGCCGCTCCTCCGGGGTCAGTTCGGTCTCGCCCTTGGGCGTGACCTTACCCACGAGGATGTCACCGGCCTGGACCTCGGCACCGATGTGGATGATGCCTCGCTCGTCCAGGGCGGAGAGCACCTCTTCCGACACGTTGGGGATGTCACGGGTGATCTCCTCGGCACCGAGCTTGGTGTCGCGGGCGTCGATCTCGTGCTCCTCGATGTGGATGGACGTCAGGACGTCCTCGGAGACCATGCGCTGGGACAGGATGATGGCGTCCTCGTAGTTGAGGCCTTCCCAGGACATGTACGCGATCAGCAGGTTCTTGCCCAGTGCGAGTTCACCGTGGTCGGTGGAGGGCCCGTCCGCGATCACGGTGCGGGGCTCCACGCGGTCGCCCTCGGAGACGATCACGCGCTGGTTGTACGTGTTGCCCGGGTTCGAGCGCACGAACTTGTTGATCGGGTAGAGCTTGGTGGTGCCGTCGTCGTTCAGGACGGTCACGAGGTCCGCGGAGACTTCCTCGACCACGCCGGACTTGGTGGCCAGCACCGAGTCGCCGGCGTCCAGGGCCGCGTAGCGCTCCATACCAGTGCCCACGAGTGGCGCCTCGGACGTGAGCAGCGGCACGGCCTGACGCTGCATGTTGGCGCCCATGAGCGCGCGGTTGGCGTCGTCGTGCTCGAGGTACGGGATCAGGGCGGTGGCCACCGACACCATCTGGCGCGGGGACACGTCCATGAACTCGATGTCCGTGGGGGCCACGAGCACCGCTTCACCCGAGCCGTCGGAGGCACGCGCGAGGACGGTGTCCTCGGCGAAGCGACCGTCGTCGGTCAACGGAGCGTTGGCCTGCGCAATGGTGAGCCCGCGCTCGTCGTCCGCGGTGAGGTAGACGACGTCGTTGGTTACGGTGCCGTCCACGACGCGGCGGTAGGGCGTCTCGATGAAACCGAACGGGTTGATCCGCGCGTAGGTCGCGAGCGAACCGATCAGACCGATGTTCGAGCCTTCCGGCGTCTCGATCGGGCACATGCGGCCGTAGTGCGAGGGGTGCACGTCACGGACCTCCATGCCCGCGCGATCGCGGGAGAGGCCACCGGGACCCAGCGCGGATAGACGACGCTTGTGCGTGAGGCCCGCGAGCGGGTTGTTCTGGTCCATGAACTGCGACAGCTGGGAGGTCCCGAAGAACTCCTTGATCGCGGCCACGACCGGGCGGATGTTGATCAGGGTCTGCGGCGTGATCGCCTCGACGTCCTGGGTGGTCATCCGCTCGCGCACCACGCGCTCCATGCGGGACAGACCCGTGCGGATCTGGTTCTCGATCAGCTCGCCCACCGCGCGGATGCGACGGTTGCCGAAGTGGTCGATGTCGTCCACGTCCACGTGGATCTCACGGGCCTCGCCGTCACGCGTACCGGGCATGGTGGAGCCGCCGTCGTGCAGGGTCACGAGGTAGCGAATCATGGCGACGATGTCGTCGAGGGACAGCACCGAGGCGTCCGAGTCCGTGAACGGCTTGTCCAGACCGAGCTTGCGGTTGAGCTTGTAGCGGCCCACCTTGGCGAGGTCGTAGCGCTTGGGGTTGAAGTACATGTTGTCCAGCAGGGACTGGGCGGCGTCCACCGTGGGCGGCTCCCCCGGGCGCAACTTGCGGTAGATGTCCAGCAGCGCCTCCTCACGGGTCTCCGTGGTGTCCTTCTCCAGCGTCGCGCGGATGGAGTCGAACTCGCCGAACTCCTCGAGGATCTTGGACTCGGTCCAGCCCAGCGCCTTGAGCAGCACGGTCACGGACTGCTTGCGCTTGCGGTCCAGGCGCACACCCACCTGATCGCGCTTGTCGATCTCGAGCTCGAACCACGCACCGCGGGACGGGATGATCTTGGCGGAGTAGATGTCCTTGTCGGACGTGCGGTCCTGGCCCTTCTCGAAGTAGGCACCCGGGGAACGCACGAGCTGGGAGACGACGACGCGCTCGGAGCCGTTGATCACGAACGTGCCCTTGTCGGTCATCAGGGGGAAGTCGCCCATGAACACGGTCTGCTGCTTGATCTCGCCCGTGTTGTTGTTCATGAACTCGGCCTTGACGTACAGCGGGGCCGAGAAGGTCGCGTCGCGGTCCTTGCACTCGACCATTGTGTACTTGGGGTCGTAGAACTCCGGCTCGGAGAAGGACAGGGACATGGTGCCCTGGAAGTCCTCGATCGGGGAGATCTCCTCGAAGATGTCGGACAGACCGGAGGTCGTGGGAACGCTGGTGTCACCCGTCTCCTGGGCTTCGACCACGCGTGCCTGCCAGCGCTCGTTGCCGACCAGCCGATCGAAGCTGTCGGTCTGCAGAGCGAGCAGGTTGGGGACGTCCAGCGGTTCGTGGATCTTCGCGAAGGAAACGCGGCGAGGAGTGTTATCACTCGTGGGGTGGTTGGCGGAGACGTTCGTATCGGTGCTCGAGGCGACCAAGATGTGATCCTTCCACAGACATGCAGTGAATACGCGAGGTTCCCGGGGAGAGAAAAAGGGGCCGGTTTTCGATGCTCGTCGACAACCGCCCCTGCGGCGCCCACCGCTATATGAAGGCACGCATGTATAAGGGACAACGCAAAGTACCAGTTTAGGCGAACTGCGCCCGTTTGTCCACACCGGTGCTGGACGAAATCCCGTCCGGGCCGTAAGATGCCCGCCCCTCGGGCGGCGCACCCTCAGGCGATCCCGTTCTCCCGGGCCAGTTCGACGGCGCGTCCCACACCTTCACGCCACGGGTCGCCGTGTCCGGGCAGCACCAGGGTGGCTCCCGTGACCTCGAGTGCGGCGAGGGATTCCACGGCCATCGCGCTGTCCGCGGTGGCGGCGCGAGCCACGATGCGGGGGCCCGTGAGACCCGAGTAGGGGTCCAGGGTCACGAGCGCGTCCCCCGATATCACGGCGTCCGCTGTGGGGACGTACAGCGCGCAGTGCCCGTACGTGTGGCCCGCGGTGAACACGACCCGCGGGCGGCCCGGGACGGGGACGGTCTCCCCCGCGGTCAGCTCGCGGGTCACGGTCACGCCCCGCACCATCGCGGCGCCACCGGCGATCATGGACGCGAGGATCGGCACGGCGCGCGGGTGACGCAGCGGGTAGACGGCCGTGGGGTTCTCGTGCGCGTAGCTGTAAGGGTGTGCCGCGAGGTGCTTGTCCCGCTGGTGGGCGTAAACGGGAATCCCGAGCCGGTCCACGAGTTTCGCGGCGACCCCCACGTGGTCGAAGTGCGCATGGGTCAATACGAGCGCTTTGATGTCCTCTGGGGCGTGGCCGAGTTCGCGCACGGCCCACCCGAGTTCGTTCCACACCCTGGGCAGACCGGCGTCCACGACCGTGAGGCCGTCCGAGTCCTCCAGGACATAGCAGTTCACGTTGTGGTTCTGGATCATATGGATCCCGGGGGCGGCGTCGCGCAGGAACACGTCGTTCTCCTTGTCCGTCCCGCCCCGATCACACGGGGCGGGACCCTCACCGGCCCGCGCGGTCCTCGGAACGTGCACGGCGGAGCGGGCCTGCCTAGAGACTACTCCGGGCGGCTCGCTCCCCACACCACCCTTCAGGACCGCTTGTAGAAGGGCAGCGCGGTGCGCGTGACCTCCACGGCGCGCCCGCGTGCGTCCTGGACGCTCACCTCACCGGCGTCGATCCCGTCGACGGCGTCCGTGGCCACGAGCGCCATGGCCACCGGCTTGCCCAGCGTGGGCGAGGGCAGCCCGCTCGTGACCTCACCCACGGTGCGCTCCCCCACGTGCACGGTGTAGCCCGCGCGCACGGGTTTGCGACCCAGGCCCTCCAGACCGATGAGGGTGCGTTCGGGCGTGCCTTCCAGCATCGCCGCGAGCACCTCCTCGCCGACCGTGGTGGTGCCGGCCTCCGCCTTCTTGCGCAGGGCGATCTCCACGAGCTTGCCGAGTCCCGCTTCGACCGGGGTGATCTCCGTGGACAGTTCGTGACCGTACAGCGGCATCCCGGCCTCGAGCCGCAGGGAGTCGCGCGCCGCGAGACCCGCCGCTCCCACGGGGGCCTCCTCCGTGCCGAGCTCGGCCGCGGTCGTCAGGAGCGCGTCCCACAGCACGGGCGCGTCCTGGTTGTCGCAGTACAGTTCGAAACCGTCCTCGCCCGTGTACCCGGTGCGGGCCACGAGCACGGCCACGTCCGCGCAGCGTGCGCGCACGCACGCGTAGTACTTCAGCGCGGCGACGTCCTCGGCCGGTTCCAAGCGCGTGGCCTCGAGCACCTCGAGGGCGCGCGGACCCTGGACGGCGATCAGCGACGTCGCCGGACCGTTGTCCGTGACGCGCACGTCGAAGCCCTGGGCGCGCTCCTGGAGCGCACGCACGACCGTCTCCTGGTTGCCCGCGTTCGGCACCACGAGGTACTCGTCCTCGTCCGTACGGTAGGTAATGAGGTCGTCCAGGATCCTGCCCTGTTCGTCCACGATGATCGAGTACTTGGCGCGGCCCACCGTGAGCCCGGAGAGCACACCCACGAGGGCGTAGTCCAGGAACGCGCCGGCCTGCGGACCCGAGACCGAGACCTCCCCCATGTGGGACAGGTCGAAGATCCCGGCGCCGCGGCGCACCGCGTGGTGCTCGGCGGTGTCGCTCGCGTAGCGCACGGGCATGGTCCAGCCACCGAAGTCGGTGAACCGCGCCCCCAACCGCTCGTGGTCCTCGTACAGTGCGGTGTGCTGCTCGCTCATCGAGTCTCCTCCTGTGCTACTGCCGCGGTGTTGTACGCGGCGTCGAACGCCTCGATGGGCGGGCACTCGCACACGAGGTTGCGGTCCCCCGCGGCGTTGTCGATCCGGCCCACGGGGGGCCAGTACTTGACCCGGCGCAGGGACGCGACCGGGTAGGCGGCCTGCGAGCGCGGGTAGGCGCGCTGCCACTCGTCCGCGGTGAGCACTTGGGCGGTGTGCGGGGCGTTGCGGATCACGGAATCCTCGAGGGACACGGTGCCGTCCGCGATCTCCTGCATCTCCGCGTGGATCGTGCGCATCGCGGCGATGAACCGGTCCTGCTCCTCGAGGCCCTCGGACTCGGTGGGCTCGACCATCAGGGTCCCGGCGACCGGGAACGCGAGCGTGGGCGCGTGGAATCCGAAGTCCACGAGGCGCTTGCACACGTCCTCGGCCGTGACGCCGGAGGCCTTGGTCATGGGCCGCAGGTCCAGGATGCACTCGTGGGCCACGAGCCCGCCGTCCCCGGTGTACAGCGTGGGGAACACGTCCGCGAGCGCGCGGGAGATGTAGTTGGCCCCGAGCACCGCGGTGCGCGTGGACTCGGTCAGCCCCTGCGCGCCCGTCATGGCGATGTACATCCACGTGATGGGCAGAACCCCCGCGGAACCGTAGGGAGCCTGCGCCACGGGGAAGCCCGCGCCGTGCTCGTCCAGGTCCGCGTCCGCCGGGTTGCCCGGCAGGTACGGCACGAGGTGTTCGGCCACGGCCACGGGACCCACACCGGGCCCGCCGCCGCCGTGCGGGATGCAGAAGGTCTTGTGCAGGTTCAGGTGGGAGACGTCCCCGCCGAAGCGGCCGGGCCGTGCCAGCCCCATGAGCGCGTTGAGGTTCGCGCCGTCCACGTAGACCTGACCACCGGCGTCGTGTACCGCGGCGCACACCTCGGTGATGTCCGTGTCGTAGACGCCGTGGGTCGAGGGGTAGGTGACCATGATGCCCGCGAGCTCGTCCCCCACCGCCTCGATCTTGGCCGCGAGGTCCGCCTGATCGATCGTGCCGTCCGCGGCGGTCGCCACGACCACGACCTTGAGGTCCGCGAGCACGGCCGACGCCGCGTTGGTCCCGTGCGCGGAGGACGGGATGAGGATCGTCTTGCGCTGACCCTCGCCGCGGGCCAGCTGGTACCGCCGGATGGCCAGCAGACCCGCGAGTTCACCCTGCGAACCGGCGTTGGGCTGCACGGACACCGCCGCGTAGCCGGTGATCTCCGCGAGCCATGTCTGCAACTGCTCGATCAGTTCGGTCCAGCCCCGGGTCTGATCCGCAGGGGCCAACGGGTGGATACTCGCGAACTCGGGCCACGAGATGGGTTCCATCTCCGCCGCCGCGTTGAGCTTCATGGTGCACGAGCCCAGCGGGATCATGGTGCGGTCCAGCGCCAGGTCCCTGTCGGAGAGTTCGCGCAGCCACCGCATGAGCGAGGTCTCGGAGCGGTGCGTGTGGAAGACCGGGTGGGTCATGTACTCGTCCGTGCGCAGCCACTCGTCCGGCAGTGCGTCCGCGCTCGCGGCTTCCCCGGAGTCCGAGGTGCGCGCGCCGCACGCCTCGGACACCGCGGTGAGCACGTCCTGGACGTCCCGCTGCGTATGGGGTTCACCGAAGCTCACGCCCACCGTGTCCTGGTCGATGCGACGGAGGTTGATCCCGCGGTCCGCGGCCGCGGCCACGATGCCGTCCGCCCGGCCCGGCGCGGAGAAGGTCACGGTGTCGAAGAACCGCTCGTGGGCGACGTCGATCCCGCGCTCCCGCAACCCGGCGGCGAGCTCCGCGGCGAGACCGTGCAGCCGCTCGGCGAGGGCACGCAGTGCGACGGGACCGTGGTGCACCGCGTAGGCCGCGGCCACGATCGCGAGCAGGGCCTGCGCCGTGCAGATGTTGGAGGTCGCCTTCTCGCGGCGGATGTGCTGCTCACGTGTCTGCAGCGCGAGCCGGTACGCGGGTGCGCCCGAGGAATCGGTGGACACCCCCACGATGCGCCCCGGCAAGGAGCGTTCGGTACCCTTGCGGGTCGCCATGAATGCGGCGTGCGGGCCCCCGAAGAACAGGGGCACCCCGAAGCGCTGGGCCGAGCCGACCGCGATGTCCGCGCCCAGCTCACCCGGGCTGCGCAGCATGGTCAAGGCGAGCAGGTCGGTGCTCACGGTCACGAGCGCGCCCGCCTCGTGCGCGGCGTCGATCACCGCGGTGGGATCCGTGACGTCCCCGTCCGCACCGATCTGCGCGACGACGACGCCGAAGACGTCACCCTCCGAGACCGCCCGCGCGGCGGCGTCGGGATCACCGAGGTCCGCCGTGACAAGCTCGATACCCGCGGCACGGGTGCGGCCCGTGAGCACGGCGAGGGTCTGGGGCAGGCTGCGGCTGTCCACGAGCACGCGCAGGCTCTTGGATCGGCGGTTGGCGCGGCGCATCATGAGCACGGCCTCGGCCACGGCAGAGGACTCGTCCAGAAGGGACGCGTTGGCCACCTCGAGGCCGGTGAGGTCGATCACCGCGTTCTGGAACGTGAGCAGCAACTCGAGCCGGCCTTGGGAGATCTCGGGCTGGTACGGCGTGTAGGACGTGTAGAACCCGGGGTTCTCCAGGATGTTGCGTCGGATCGCGGCGGGCGTCACGGTGTCGTGGTAGCCCTGCCCGATCATCTGGCGCATCACGGTGTTGCGCGCAGCGATCGAGCGCAGGGCCGCGAGGGCCTCGGGCTCGTCGAGGGGTTCCGGCAGGTCCAGGGCGTCCCGGACACGGATGCTCTCGGGGACGGCGCGGTCGATCAGTTCGTCGAGGCTGGCTACCCCCACGGTGCGGAGCATGACGGCCATGTCATCGGCGTCGGGGCCGATGTGGCGTGACAGGAAGGACATACGAGGGTCTCCTGGGCTGCTTGTGGGCGCGCGAGGGCCCGGTGAGTCCTCCCCGCTCTGTATCGCAACCTGAGAGATTTCGCCGGCGGGCGCAGCAACTCGCGCCCGTCGACCTGCCCCGTCGGTGCTCTCCCCGTGACAGGGGTGAGCTCTTCAGAGTGGCCCGGTGCGGCGGTACGGGTGCCTGAGAGATTCCCGGGGAGGGTTTGCTCCTTCGGCGATGGCGCGATGCCCGCGGTACCGGTTCACGTGGTTCCGGCTCACGAGGATCCGCCATGCTCTCCCGCCGTACGGTGACGGCCAGATGGTCACACACAGTTTCGCACATCACACCGCTACGGGGAATGCGCGAAACCCCGCACCGATGATCGGTGCGGGGTTTCGCGGGGATGTCGTGCCGGACGGACCCGGGGGTCACGTCACGGGACACGGCGGGCGCACGAGGCGCCGTGGATCACTTGACAGTGACGGAGGCGCCGGCGCCCTCGAGGGCTTCCTTCGCCTTGTCAGCGGCTTCCTTGGTGGCGCCTTCGAGGACGGCCTTGGGAGCGCTGTCCACGAGGTCCTTGGCTTCCTTCAGGCCCAGGGAGGTCAGGCCGCGAACTTCCTTGATGACCTGGATCTTCTTGTCACCGGCGGATTCGAGGATGACGTCGAACTCGGTCTTCTCCTCCTCGGCCCCACCGGCGTCGCCGCCGGCGGGAGCGGCACCGGCCACGGCCACGGGGGCGGCAGCGGTGACGTCGAAGGTCTCCTCGAACGCCTTCACGAACTCGGACAGCTCGATGAGGGACAGTTCCTTGAAGGCCTCGATGAGTTCTTCGGTGGTCAGCTTAGCCATGGTATTGGCTCCTTACTTGTACGTGGTGCCGGTGCTGGTGGCGCCGGCGAGGTGTGCGTGGGAAGAACACGGGTGTTTCCCGGGCGCTCGCCCGGGACCCCGCAACCGGGTCCCCGAAGGGATCAGGCGGCGTTCTCGCCCTGTTCGTCCAGCTTGGCGCGCAGGGCCTCGGCGGTGCGCACGGTCTTGGACAGCGGGGCCTGGAACAGCGCAGCAGCCTTGGACATCGACGCCTTGGCGGCGCCGGCGACCTTGGCCAGCAGAACCTCGCGGGACTCGAGGTCCGCGAGCTTCTTGATCTCGGACTCGTCCATCGCGACGCCATCCAGGTAACCGCCCTTGACGACCAACTGGGGGTTGTCCTTGGCGAAGTCACGCAGACTCTTGGCGGCCTCGACGGCGTCACCGGAGACGAACGCGATGGCCGAGGGGCCCGTGAGCTTGCCCTCGAACGCGTCGATACCGGACTCGCGAGCCGCGATGGCGGTGAGCGTGTTCTTCACCACGGCGTATTCGGCGTTCTCACCGAGGGAACGGCGCAGCGTCTTCAGCTGAGCCACGGTGAGACCGCGGTACTCCGTCAGGACGGCAGCGTGCGAGTTGGAGAAGAATTCCTTCAACTCCGCAACCGCGGCAGCCTTTTCAGGATTCGCCATGGTGCTCCTTCCTTACATGTGGGTGCCGGCCCGCGTCCCGTACGAGGACACGAAAAAAGCCCCGCGCAGATGCCCGGGGCTCGAGACCACGTCCTGATCACACGCATGAAGATGCGGTTTTGAGGAGCGGGATTCGTGCTGGTTCACCTGCGCTGGACGGTTCACGTTTCCGGGAACCTCTTAGATCGCGCGTACCGGGGCACGCATGATGACCGGCGGTCTTTGGTACATCCATCGTACCCCAGGGCGCGGTGCCCACCAAATCAGCGGGGCGCGGGTGCCCATCAAATCGTCAGGGCCCGGTTCACTCCCCCGTGATGCGCTCCGGGTGGGTGTAGACGTTGCACCGGCCCTTGCGGTTGAACCCCACGACCGTGACCCCGCGCTCCCGCCCGTGGGTCACGGCGAGTGCGGAGGGTGCGCTGACCGCGGAGAGCACGGGGATCCCGGCCATGGCGGCCTTGCTCACAAGCTCGAACGACGCCCGAGCGGAGACCTGCAGGACCGCTTCGTGCAGCGGCAGCAGTCCTCGCTGCACCGCCCACCCGATGACCTTGTCCACGGCGTTGTGCCGGCCCACGTCCTCCCGGACCACGAGGGGTTCGTCCCGGCCCACGGGGAACAGCGCCGCCGCGTGCACCCCGCCCGTGGCGGAGAAGACCCGCTGGTGCTCCCGCAACTCATCCGGCAGGGACACGAGCCGCGCCGCGGTGACGAGTGGACGCGGGTGCGCCACGGGGTACGCGGAGGACTTGACCACCCCGTCCAACGACGGCGTGCCACACACCCCGCACGACGAGGATGTGAACACCTGGCGCTGGGCGTCCGCGCGCGGCCCCGGGGCCGCCGGTGCGAGCCGGACGTCCACCACGTTGTACGTGCGGTGCCCGTCCTGGTCCACGCCCGAGCGGTAGTCCATCTTCACGATGTGCGAGACCTCCGTGATCACGGCCTCGCTCAGCAGCAGCCCCGTCACGAGTTCGAAGTCGTCCCCGGGCGTGCGCATGGTCACGGTGAACTGTTGCCCGTTCAGCCGGATCTCCAGGGGTTCCTCCCCCGCGAGCCGGTCCGGACCCGCGCGCACTTCCCCGTGGGCGTCGAACGTGCGCACGCGGGCGGGGACGATGATCCGAGCGGCCATCTCAGGCGTCCAGCCCCACCCAGTTGTGCTGCCCGTCCTCGAAGCTCTGCCGCTTCCAGATGGGCACGCGTTCCTTGATGAGGTCCACGAGCTGCGCGCACGCTTCGAACGCCTCGCGACGGTGTCCCGCGGCCACGGCCACCTCGAGCGCGCTGTCCCCCACGGCGAG
Source organism: Kocuria sp. ICS0012 (assembly GCF_001665945.1). Lineage (NCBI taxonomy): Bacteria > Bacillati > Actinomycetota > Actinomycetes > Micrococcales > Micrococcaceae > Kocuria > Kocuria sp. ICS0012. The sequence goes on from NZ_LZMM01000008.1 coordinate 41,037, forward strand.
CGCGCCGATCCGGTGCGCGGCCCACAAGCGCACGTCCGGGTGGGCGCTCGCGATCTCACCGACCACGTCCCGCATGACCTCGCCCGCGCTGGGGTGGGCGCTGTACTCAAGCGCCGTGACACCGTCCTTGCCGCCGTCGTGGTCGCGGATCACGCCGCTGAACCCGACGACCGCCCCGCACCGCGGATGCTGGACCGCACGCTGCGCCTCGGCCGCATCCAGGGGGTCGGTCGTGACGAGCGCCAGCAGCACCTCGCCCGCCGAGGGCTCGGCGCCCGGCGCGGCGTCGTCGTCGGACGACGACGCCGCCGCTGCGGGCACCCGCGCGCCGACCGTGCCGACCGCGGGGGCGGCGTCATGGCCGGGCACGTCCGTGCGCTCGGCGTGGCCCGGGGAGTCCGGGACCGCCGCGGGGACGACCTCCCCCTGCGCGGAGCGCGTCACGGAGCGGTCCTCCCCGTGACCGTGCACGTCCTCGAGCTGCGCGCTGATGTGGTCCAGCAGGGGGTCCAGCACGGTCATCCCGTCCTTGACGCCCCCGCGCGAGCCCGGGAGGTTCACCATGAAGGTCTGGCCGGTGTGCCCCGCGACCCCGCGGCTCATCACGGCCGTGGGGGTCTTCTGCAGCCCCGCGCTCCACAGCGCGTGCATGATCCCCGGCGACTCGCGCTCCAGCACCCGGGCCGTGGACTCGGGCGTGACGTCGTCCGAGTTCAGTCCGGTGCCCCCGGTCGTGATCACGAACCGCGGGGCGGCAGGCCCGGACGCCGATGTGAGGTTGCGCAGCAGCTCGAGGACCTCGGGCCCGTCCGGGATCACGCGCAGCGTCACGTCCAGGCCGCGGCCCCGCAACCAGTCCCGCAGTAGCGGCCCGCAGCGGTCCTCCGCCGTGCCCGACGCCGCCGAGCTGGACACCACGACCACCACGGCGCCGCGCCCCTCCAGGTGGGTGTCGCCCACCTCGTGTCGACGGGAGGGACGGCCGTGGGCCGGATCCGCGTGCTCACTCATCGGGCGCTCCAATCGCCGCTCTTGCCGCCGGACTTGGCGAGCACGCGGGTGTCGGTGATCGTGGCGGCCTTGTCCACGGCCTTGATCATGTCGTACAGGGTCAGCGCGGCCACGCTCGCCGCAGTGAGGGCCTCCATCTCCACGCCGGTCACACCGCGGGTGCGCACGGTCGTCTCGATCACCACGCGGTCCTCGCCCGGGGTGAGGTCCACGGTCACCTTGCTCAGGGGCAGCGGGTGGCACAGGGGCACGAGGTCCGGGGTGCGCTTGGCGGCCATGATCCCGGCCACGCGCGCCACGGCGAGCGCGTCCCCCTTGGGTAGCCCCCCCGAGGCCAGCAGGTCGATCACGTCCGGGCGGGTCATGAGCACGGCCTGGGCGGTGGCCTCGCGCGAGGTCACCGTCTTCTCGCTCACGTCCACCATGTGCGCCGTGCCGTCCTCCCGCACGTGTGTCAGGTGCTGTTGTCCGGGCTCCGGCTCTCGTTCGCTCACGCTGGCTCTCCTGTTCGTTCCGTTCCGTCTGCTGCGCCCGCGGGCACCGGGTCGTCGTCCGCGGGCAGCACGCCGCCGTCCACCGGCAGTACCGCCACGGTCGTCCCGGCAGCGAGTTCGTGCTTCCCGGGCGGGATGCGCACCAGGACGTCCGCACGGGCGGCGGCGCTCAGCAGGTGCGACGACGCTCCCCCCACGAGACGCACGCGCGGGACCGTTCCGTCCCCCGGGTGTTCCATACTCCCGCGGCGCAGCTGGGTCCTGGTGTCCAGCGGTCGAACCGCCTCGCCCAATTCGGCCGTGAACCACCGCGGCGACGGGCAACACCCCCACGCGGCCGCGAGCGCGGGACGCACGAAGACCTCGCACGAGACCCACGTGCTCACGGGATTACCGGGCAGGCAGATCACGGGCACGCCACGGAACGTGCCGTGTCCCTGGGGGCCTCCCGGTTGCATGGCCACGTGGCCGAACCACGTGTCCCGGCCCTCCCGCTCGAGGCCCTGGCGCACGACCTCGAACGCGCCCGCGCTGATCCCGCCGCTCGTGATCACGAGGTGGGGTCGTGCCTCGGTGACAACGTGATCCAGGGCTCGCACGAAGGCGTCCGGGTCGTCGTCCACACGGACCCGGGTCACCGATTCGGCGCCCGCCTCGGACAACCACGCGGCCAGCAAGGGGCCGTTGGCGTCGTGGTACATCCCGGGGCGCGGCGCGTGCCCGTCGGGCGCGATCTCGTCCCCTCCGCTCACCACGACCACACGCGGTCCGGTGCGCACGGACACCTCGGTTCCCGGGCCCAGTCCGAGCGCGGCGCACGCACCGAGCGCCGCAGCCCCCAGCCGCGTTCCGGCGGGCAGCGCCACGGCGCCGCGGGCGACGTCGCTCCCGGCCGCTCGCACGAAGGTGCCCTCGGTGACGGACCGGGCGACGTCGGGGCTGATCGTCACGGCCGGGACGTCGAAGCGCGGGGGACGCACCCGTTCCACGGGGATCACCGCGTCCGCGCCCTCGGGGAGCACGGCCCCGGTCATCACGGCGGTCGCGGTACCGGGTGTGTGCCGCGCCGGTTGGGCACCCGCGGGCCGCACGTCCGCGACGGGCAGTTCGATCCCTTCAACATCCCCTGGCTGGGGCGGGACGGAGGGGGTCAGATCGGCCACGCGCACCGCGAACCCGTCCATCTGCGAGTTCGCCAACGGTGGCAGGTCCGCCTCCGCCACGAGGTCCCGGGCGAGCACGCGTCCCGCGGCGCGCGTGAGGGGCAGGAGTGCGGCGTCGTCGTGTGACGCCGAGTTGAGCAACTCGACCAGCGTGCGCTGGTGCGTTTCGATACAGCGGGACATGGCTCCAGGGTAGCCACCCCGCCGGGGGTTCCGCCCGTGCTGGGGGCAGCACCTACACTGGACGGTATGTCCGTTTTCCTCGGTAATCCCCATGTCCTCCCCGTTCGCGGGGTGCCCACGCAGGGGCCGTTGACGGACCGCTTCGGACGTACCGCCACGGACCTGCGCATCTCCCTCACGGACAAGTGCAACCTCCGGTGCACGTACTGCATGCCCGCGGAGGGCATGCAGTGGCTGCCGCGTGAATCGTTGCTGACGGTCCCGGAGATCGTGCGTTTGGCCGCCATCGCCGTCTCGGACTTCGGGGTGCGGGAGATCCGACTCACGGGCGGGGAACCGCTCATCCGCCCCGATCTCGAGGAGCTCGTGGCCGCCCTGACCGAGCGCATGCCGGGGATCCCCGTGTCCATGACGAGCAACGGCATCGGACTCGCCGGGCGTGCCCAGGCCCTCGCGGACGGCGGGATGACCCGCGTGAACATCTCCCTGGACACCCTGTGCGCGGACACCTACGAGAAGCTCGCCCGCCGCGGGCGGCTCACCCAAACGCTCGAGGGCGTGGCTGCCGCCCAGGACGCGGGCATGAGCCCGGTCAAGCTCAATGCCGTCCTGATGCGCGGGATCAACGACCACGAGGCGCCCGCGCTGCTGCGCTGGGCCCTGGACCACGACTGCGCCCTGCGCTTCATCGAACAGATGCCCCTGGACGCGGACCACGGCTGGACCCGGAAGAACATGGTCACGGCCACCGAGATCCGCGAGTCCCTGTCCCGGGACTTCGACATCACCCCGGACACCGCACCCCGCGCGGGCGCCCCCGCGGAGAAGTACCTCGTGCGGGAACGCGGTCAGGACACCGTGGTGGGGACCGTGGGGATCATCGCGTCCGTCACGGAACCGTTCTGCGAGGACTGCACGCGCACTCGGATCACCGCGGACGGCCACGTGCGCTCGTGTCTGTTCTCCCACCACGAGACGGATCTGATGCACCTGTTGCGCTCGAACGCAACCGACCGGGACATCGCTCAACGCTGGCGCGATGCCATGTGGGTCAAGCCGCGCGCCCACGGGATGGACCACGCGGGCCTCGACTCCGGGGACTACGTCCAGCCCGACCGCAGCATGAGCGCGATCGGGGGCTGAGACCGTGCTCGTGCGTTATTTCGCGGCGGCCGCTGCCGCGGCCGGGACAGAGGAAGAGCACGTGGAGACCACCACGGCGCTGACCCGCTCCGAGCTGCAGCAACTGTTGGTCACCCTCCACCCCGTGGCCCCACCGGGCGAACGCACGTTGGCCCAGGTGTTGCCGCAATGCTCGTGGCTCGTGGACGGTGTGGCCGCCCGGGACCAGGAGTCCCCGCTGGCCCCGGCCGCCACGGTGGACGTCCTCCCGCCCTTCGCGGGGGGCTGATCGGATGCCTGGTCCTACCCCACCCGCGTGGAGTAGCGGTCTCGAACCCCTGCACCACGCGGCGCGTGACGCCGCCCGGACCCTCGCACACCGGGCCGGTTCGGTGCTCGCGGACTCCCGGCCCGGCGGCGCGATCGAGATCGTCCCCCTGGACCAGGCGGCGGGTCGCACCGCGGCCCACGACGTCCGCGCGGCATGTTCCGTCCCGCACTACGCCTCGAGCGCGATGGACGGGTACGCGGTCCACGGACCGGGACCGTGGCGCGTCGTCGCCCCGGGCTCCCGTGCGGGGGCATCCGACGGACGGCGACTGGATGATCACCTGGCCGACGGCGCTGCGCCGTCCGCGCCGCTGCCGAGTGCCGCGTCCGCGGTCACGCTTGCGCCCGGCACGGCCGTCCCCGTGGTCACGGGCGGCGTGATCCCGGACAGCACCACCACGGTCATCCGCGAGGAATTCGCAACCCGCCGCGGCGAGCTCCTTGAGCTGTCCCCCGGCAGCCCGCGCACGGAACTCGCGGGCAGGCACATTCGCCCGGCCGGAACGGAATGCGCCGAGGGCGAGACCGTGGTGCGGGCGGGCGCCGTGCTCTCCCCCGCGCACGCGGCGTTCCTGGCCGTGGCCGGACGGGACGACGTGCCCGTGTGTACCGTCCCGCGCGTGGCCCTGCTGCTCACGGGTTCCGAGGTGCGCACCAGCGGGCTCCCGGCTCCCGGGTACGTGCGCGATGCGTTCAGCATGTCCCTGCCGCCCATGGTGAAGGCCTTCGGCGGGCGCACGGTCACGGTGAGCCGCGGTCCCGACGACGCCGCGGCGCTGCGTTGCCTGCTCCGCGAACTGAGTGCCGAGCACGACCTCGTGGTCACCACGGGTGGCACGTCCCGCTCGCACGCGGACTTCGTGCGTCCCCTGGTGCAGGACGAGTGCCACGTGCTCGTGGACCAGCTGGACCTCATGCCCGGTCACCCCACATTGTTCGCAGCCGCGCGGGACACCGCCGTGCTCGCGCTGCCCGGCAATCCCCTGGGCGCCATGGTGGCGTTCCTGCTGCTGGGTGGGGCGTTCCTGGCCGGCCACCTGGGCCGCGATGCCCAACCTTTCGCCCCCGCGATTGCCGGGGAGGATCTGGCCGACGCCCGCTCCGAACGATTGCTACCGGCCCGGCGGCACGAGGACGGCTGGGTGCCGTGCCGCGCGGTGGGCTCCAACATGGTGCGCGGACTCGCCGCGGCGCAAGGGCTGCTGTCCGTGCCCCGGGACGGGCTGGCCCGCGGACAGGAGACCGTGGTGCTGCCCCTGCCGTGGTGAGTGACCGGCCCCGGCGGTCAGTGGATGCTGAAGTCCTGCTCCCAGATCGCGGACTGACCGGCGTCCCGGAAGCCTAGCTGGGCGTTGACCCAGTTCATCCGGTCGTTGCCGCTGTGGGTCCACGAGTACACGGTCCGGACCTCGGGGGCCACGTTCGCGAGCTGCTCGAGGTTGGCGAGCTTGAGCCGCATCCCCAACCGGTGCCCGCGGTGGGTGCGCACCACGAGGGTCTCGTCCTGCAGGGCCAGGGCCGGGCGGTGCTGCGCGAGGATCAGTTCGGTCATCCCCACGAGCTCGCTCGTGCGCACGTCCTGGATCACGGCCATCAGGGACCGGTCGCCGTCCTCCTGACGCAGCTGTTCCGTGCGGCGCACCCGCGCGCTGTCCCACGGGTCCGGGTCCGCCACGATCGGGCGCACGAACGAGTCCGTGGGGATCTTGGCGTGCAGCTGCGCGAGCGGGGCCAGGAGCTCGTCCGGGGCCTCCCCCACCCACGTGTGCAGGCGGTAGTGGTCCGCGAAGGGCACGGCCTCGAGGGATTCGTGGATGCGCGCGGCGCGCTGTTCGTCCAGCGGCACGGGCAGGAGCGCGAAACTGCTGACCGTGCGCAGGGTGTACCCGGCGTGCTGGGCGAAGCGGGTCTGGCGGTGGCTCGCGGGCAGGCGCCCGGAACCATCGGCGGCGTCGAGCCATGGGACGGGAGCCACGGGGCTCGCACCGCCGTCGGCCGTGCCGTCCGCGCTGCCGTCCCCGGGGCCGGAGGGATCGCGCGCCTCGGACGCGGGGTGCTCGGTCACGAGGCGGATGAACCGGCGGGACTCACCCCGCGCAAGTTGCTCCGCAGCACTCAGAAGAGCGCGCCCGATCCCCTCGGAGGTCTCGTCCGGGGCCACGTCCACCGCGATCTGCGCCATGTCGGTGTCCGTGATCAGGGGCATCCGCACCTCGGCGCGCCCCACGAGACGGTCGTCGAAGTACGCGCACAGGACGTTCACGCGCTCGTAGGGGTCGTGCAGGTCCCGGAAGATGTCGTGGGCGCCGTTGCTGAGCTGACCGGTGCCCCACACGTGTCGCCGGGAGGACTGCACGAGCGCGGCCACGCGCCCCAGGACCCGCTGCGCCTCGTCATCGAAGGTGTCGGGGATGCACAACAATTCGATGCGTACCGGTGACGGCTCCGTCACAGTGATCTCCTTCCGCGCCGCCCGGCCGGGACGGCACCCGGGCGACGGGCCCCGTCCACGGAACCCGGCCTCAAGTACATCAAGAATTCGTAACGGTGTTTCCATCGTCCCACGAAAGAAGGGTCCGGCCGGTGACGGCACGGACCCTTCCCTCGACGGCAGGGAATGCGAGCGTTCCCTCGTTACGTACCCGCGATCACGCCTGGGTGGTGACCTCGGTGGCGCTCGGGTCCACAGGGATGCCCGGGCCGAACGTGGTGGCCACGGTAGCCTTGGTGATGTAACGGCCCTTGGACGCGGCCGGCTTCAGACGAAGCACCTCTTCCAGCGCGGCACCGTAGTTCTCGGCCAGCTTCTGGGCGTCGAAGGACGCCTTGCCGATGATGAAGTGCAGGTTGGAGTGCTTGTCCACGCGGAAGTCGATCTTACCGCCCTTGATGTCGGACACGGCCTTGGCCACGTCCATCGTCACGGTGCCGGTCTTGGGGTTCGGCATGAGGTTACGGGGACCCAGGATCTTGCCCAGGCGGCCCACCTTGCCCATCATGTCCGGGGTGGCCACGGCGGCGTCGAAATCGGTCCAACCGCCCTGGACCTTGGCGATCAGGTCGTCGGAACCCACGAAGTCCGCACCGGCGGCCTCGGCCGCGGCGGCCTTGTCACCGGTTGCGAACACGACCACGCGGGCGGTCTTGCCCGTGCCGTTGGGCAGGTTCACGGTGCCGCGGACCATCTGGTCCGCCTTGCGGGGATCCACACCGAGGCGCATGGACACCTCGACGGTGGAATCGGACTTGCTGTTCTCGGCCAGTTCCTTGGCCAGGGCGACCGCCTCGGCGGGAGCGTAGAACTTGCCCGCCTCGATCTTCTCGGCAGCTGCCCGGTATGCCTTGCTGCGCTGTGCCATCTGCTTGTTCTCCTTGTGCAGTTGTGGTCAGCGGGCCGCGCTCGGCCCTGCCACGATGGTTGTCTTCGGTACGAGCTCGGAAGAGCTCAGTTGACCTCGATGCCCATGGAACGGGCGGTGCCGGCGATGATCTTCGCGGCGGCCTCGACGTCGTTGGCGTTGAGGTCTTCCTTCTTGGTCTCGGCGATCTCACGGACCTGGTCCATGGTGATCTTCCCGACCTTATTGGTGTGTGGGACACCGGAGCCCTTGGCGACGCCGGCGGCCTTCTTGATCAGCTGCGCGGCCGGCGGGGTCTTGGTTACGAACGTGAACGAGCGGTCCTCGTACACGGTAATCTCGACCGGCACGATGTTGCCGCGCTGGGATTCCGTGGCCGCGTTATAGGCCTTGCAGAATTCCATGATGTTGACGCCGTGCTGACCCAGCGCGGGACCCACCGGGGGAGCCGGGTTGGCGGCGCCCGCCTGGATCTGCAGCTTGATCAGGCCTGCGACCTTCTTCTTGGGAGCCATGTGATGGTCCTTCTTCTAGCTGTGCGTACCGCCGCACAGGAGCGTACGACGGCGAGTGGTCGCCGTGGCGCGGCGACCGAACGGAAACACCCCGGACCAAAGCACATCCGAGGCCGGATTCCGAAACCTGATGGGACTAAATCTTGGTGACCTGGTCGAAACTGAGGGTCACGGGGGTCTCGCGTTCGAAGATGGACACAAGCACCACGAGCTGCTGGGATTCCACCTTGATCTCGGAGATCGTGGCCGGGAGGGTCTCGAAGGGGCCCTCCTTCACGATCACGGACTCGCCGACCTCGAAGTCCACGGTGACCTGCTGGGCGCCACCCTGGGCACCCGCGCCGGAACCGGCGGTCTCGCCCAGGCCCTTGGCCTTTTCGGGGGTCTCGAACGTGGGAGCGAGCATGTCGAAGACCTCGTCCAGGCGCAGCGGCACCGGGTTGTAAGCGTCCTGGCCCACGAAGCCCGTGACACCCGGGGTGTGGCGCACAGCGCCCCAGGAGGCATCCGTGAGGTTCATGCGCACGAGCACGTACCCGGGGATCCGCACGCGGCGCACGGTCTTGCGCTGCGAGTTCTTGATCTCCACGACCTCTTCCATGGGTACCTCGATCTGGAAGATGTCCTCTTCCATGTTGAGGGACTGGATGCGGGTCTCGAGGTTGGTCTTCACACGGTTCTCGTACCCCGCGTACGTGTGGATCACGAACCAGTCGCCCTCTTGGCGGCGCAGCTTGGCCTTAAATTCCACCGCGGGGTCGACGTCGTCCTCGGCGGCTTCCGCCGTGGCCGCGGCGTCCTCGGTGGGGACGGGCACGGCCTCGCCGTTACCCTCGGCGGCGTCGAGGTCGGCTTCCTGCACGGTGCGCTCGTCGGAGTCCTGCTGCGGATCCGTGGTCTCGGTGGTCTCGGACGTGCTCTGCGCCGACTCGTCCCGCGCAGCGTCCGCCATCAGGGAGTCGAACTGAGCGGGCTGGGTGTCGTCGTTATCGAGCTCGTGATCGGTCACCGGGGATTCCTGCTTTCTGTGGACGTCTGGAAGTGGTGGAAGGACTTACTGGGCCTGGTCGCCGTTCCCGAACAGCCAGATGGCCACCTGACCGAAGCCCAGGTCCAACAGGGAGATCAACACCATCATGAACGCCACGAACGCCAGCACGACCAGGACGAAGTTGACCAGTTCCCGGCGGGACGGGGCGACGACCTTCTTGAGTTCTCCCACGACCTGACGGATAAACAGCCAGATCCGGCCGAAGATCCCACGTTTGTGATCGGAACCGGCAGGTTGACCCGGGGTCTGTCCTGTGACGGTGTGCGACATCGGCTCTCCCCTGCGTGAAGCAACTTCTCGGCGGTGGTGTGCGTGCCGTTGTGGGTCCTGAAGCAGGGCAGACAGGACTCGAACCTGCAACCTGCGGTTTTGGAGACCGCTGCGCTACCAATTGCGCCACTGCCCTTCGACACCGCGCCGCAGCCATGCGCGACACGAAATCCGGTGCCCGAGCCTATCATCGGCCCGTCATCCCGCCGTCGGGAGTCCATCCCGGGGCAGAGCGCACCGCACTGGTGGCGGCACCAACAGACCATGGTACGCGCCCGCCGCGTCCCGTGCAAAGCAAGGGTCCGGCCACCTAAGCTGGGAGCGGTGTCCGCGTCCCCGGTCGGACCCCGGGCCCGTCAGGTTCCCGTACGGATCCGTGCGCGGGCCAGTGAGAGGCCCGCCCGCCGGGACGACCCGGTCAGTCCAAGCAGCCCAGTCAGCCCAGGAGAAATGATCACCATGTCACCAGCGCAGCAGCGCATCTCGCATCGGATCTCGGCGATCGCGGAGTCCGCGACCCTCGCCGTGGACGCCAAGGCCAAGGCCCTCAAGGCCGAGGGGCGGCCGGTGATCGGCTTCGGCGCGGGTGAACCGGACTTCGCGACTCCCGACTACATCGTGGATGCCGCCGCCGAGGCCCTCCAGGACCCCAAGAACTTCCGCTACTCCCCCGCCGCGGGACTGCCCGAGCTGCGTTCAGCGATCGCGCAAGCCACGCAGCGGGACAGCGGATGGGCCGTGGAGCCCTCCCAGGTGCTCGTGACCAACGGCGGCAAGCAGGCCGTGTACCAGGCGTTCCAGACGGTCGTGGACGACGGCGACGACGTCCTGCTGCCCGCCCCATACTGGACCACCTACCCTGAAGCCATCCGACTGGCCGGTGGCAACCCCGTGGAGGTCTTTGCGGGTGCGGACCAGGAGTACAAGGTCACGCCCGAACAACTTGAGGCCGCATACACGGAGCACACCAAGGCCCTGTTGTTCTGCTCGCCCTCCAACCCCACGGGTGCGGTCTACACCGCCGAGGAGACCCGGGCCGTGGGTGAATGGGCCGCGGCCAAGGGCATCTTCGTGATCAGCGACGAGATTTACCAGCACCTCACGTACGACGACGTGGAGTTCACCTCCATGGCCCGCGCCGTGCCCGAGCTGCACGAGAACCTCATCCTGCTCAACGGCGTGGCCAAGACCTACGCGATGACCGGGTGGCGTGTGGGCTGGCTGGTCGGTCCCGCGGACGTCGTGAAGGCCGCGACCAACCTGCAGTCGCACCTGAGTTCCAACGTGAACAACGTGGCCCAGCGCGCGGCCCTGGCCGCCCTGAACGGGCCCATGGACCAGGTGGAGCGCATGCGCGAGGCCTTCGACCGGCGTCGTCGCACGATCGTGGACGGGCTCAACGCGATCGACGGCGTGGTGTGCCCCACCCCCACCGGTGCGTTCTACGCCTACCCAGACATCACGGCGCTGTTGGGCCGCGAGTTCGCGGGCGTCACGCCCACCACGAGCGCGGAGCTCGCGGAACTGATCCTCGAGAAGGCCGAGGTGGCAGTGGTCCCGGGTGAGGCCTTCGGCCCGTCCGGGTACCTGCGCCTGTCCTACGCCCTGGGCGACAACGATCTCGCCGAGGGCCTGTCCCGTCTGCAGAACTTCCTGGGAGGCACCGAATGAGCGTCAAAGAGACCTTGCACGAGCTGGACGAATTGCTGCCCTCCGCCGTGGCCCTGCCCAGCTCGGCTGTGGTGGCCGGCGGACTGATCGGCGGTTACGCGGTGGCCCGTTTCACGGGGGTGCGCGCCCTGGGCGGCGCGGTCCTGCTCGCGAAGGGCATGGTCGCCGGGCGCACGTGGTACCGCTCCGCGGGACCCGCCACGACCGCGGGCCTGAGCGTGCTGTACCTCGCCGGGTTCGGACTGTCCCACCCGCTGGCCAAGAAGATCGGCGCGTGGCCCTCGGTGTTCACCGTGGCCGCTGTCAACGCCGCGGCGTCGTGGGCGCTCGTGGACCGGCACAACTTCCGGGGCGAGACCGACTGAGGCCCCCGCGCGGACGCACCCTTCACCGCGCACGCACCCTCCACAGCACACGCACCCCCGACGGCAGATGACCGCTGGCGGGGGTGCTGCTCGTTCAGGGGTGCTGTTCGCGCAGGGAGCGACATCCGTTCAGACGGCGCGGCCCGTTCGGGGAGCACCGTCCGCACGAATGATCAGTGCGCGGATTCCCGGGCCGAGCGGCGTTGTGGGACGACGGCGACCGCGAGATCCACCACGCCCCGTCGCGGGCCTACTACGACCGGAAACGCGCCCAGGGCAAACGCCACAACCAGGCAATCATCGCCCTGGCCCGCCGGCGGACCGACGTCCTGTTCGCGATGCTGCGTGACGGCACCCTCTACCAAGACCCCACCGACCCTCAGACCGCGTCATCAGTGGCCCTGGCTGCTTGACGAAAACCATAGAGGCACCCCCCCCCGCGTGCGCGGACCACGTGAGTCCCGACGACGCGAGAAACAGGAAATCGAGGGCCAGCCACACGCCCGTGGCCGTGTGGCACGACCGGGTCCGGCGATACGTATTGGCCTCCCCCGGGCACGGGACCAGGGTGACCCGGGCGCAGCGGCCCCGCCCCACGCGGCGTCGGTGCAGCACCATCAGCACGATCCCGCTCACGGCCATGACACCCAGCCACGAGGCCGCGAGTTCGCTGTAGAGCCGCCCGGGCTCACCCAGCAGCAGGTCCCGGTGCAACCGGTCGATCGTGGTGCGCAGCGGCAGAGTGCAGTCTTTGCAGCAGGACCATGAACCAGGCGTGGGAGGGGCGCGCACCCTCGCAGGCACGTTCGGACGACGGTGCGTTCAGTGTTGCGGACATGATGAAGTACCTCTCGACGGCAGGTGGTGAGGACACCCCGCAGGCGAGTGCCCGGGGTGTGCTCGAAAGAAAAGCGGCTCAAACGGAAAGAGCCGGCGGCCGCGGCCACGTGGGCCCTCACCATGGGGTCGTGACCCATGGCCGCCGGATCGGGAGGCACGAGGGACTGGGCGTCCGTGAGGTGCGGGGACGGGGCGTGCAGGGCGTGACCGTGGGCGTGGGCCGTCCCGACCACGTGGCAGGACGGCCCCGCGGCATGACCGCCCAGCGAGAACGGCGCGTGGAAGGGCAGCTGGCTCAGCGCCACGACACACGCGGTTCGTACGGCGCCGAGACGCCGCCCGGCGAGAAGCACGCACACGAGCCCCGCGATCGAGAGGGTCAACGCCAGGAGGGCCACGTTCGGCGGGTTCGGGTCCACCGCGTAGTGGGACGTGGCCTCGCACAGGGTGGATACGCCAGCGGCCGCCCAGCCACGAATCAATCAGGCCAGGCGGCTCACGGGGGTGGAGCCAACCATGGACGCTTCCGGGGGACGGTGGGAGGAGCCGGGTGTCAGTCGTCCACGGCGTCGCGGCCGCGGCGCACGATCAGCGGGTCTGGCGGGTACACCACGGAGGTGTCCTTGTCCTCGTAGTCGAACTGGTTGAGGAAGAAGCGCATGGCGTTGAGGCGGGCGCGCTTCTTGTCGTTGGACTTGATGGTGATCCACGGGGCGTGGTCCGTGTCCGTGCGGCGGAAGGTCTCCTCCTTGGCCACGGTGTAGTCCTCCCAGCGGTCCAGGGACGCGAGGTCCATGGGCGAGAGCTTCCAGCGGCGCACCGGGTCGATCTGGCGGATCGCAAAGCGCGTGCGCTGCTCGTGCTGCGTCACCGAGAACCAGAACTTGGTCAGGTGGATCCCCGAGTCCACGAGCATCTTCTCGAACACGGGCGCCTGCAGCATGAAGCTCTCGTACTGCTCGTCCGTGCAGAAGCCCATCACGCGCTCCACGTTGCCGCGGTTGTACCACGAGCGGTCGAACAGCACGATCTCACCGTTGGTGGGCAGGTGCTGGATGTAGCGCTGGAAGTACCACTGGCCCTGCTCGCGGTCCGAGGGCTTGTTCAGAGCCACCACGCGGGCGGCGCGGGGGTTGAGGTGCTCGGTGAAACGCTTGATGGTCCCGCCCTTGCCCGCGGCGTCCCGGCCCTCGAACACGATCACGTGTTTGAGGTCGTTGTCCTGACCCCAGTACTGGAACTTCAACAGTTCGATCTGCAACTGGTACTTCTCGAGCTCGTAGTCCTCGCGGGACATCCGCTCGTCGTACGGGTACCCCTCACGCCACGTCTCCACCGCGCTTCCACCCGGGTCGATCAGATCGGGGTCCGGGGACTGCCCGTCCCGCACGGTGTACCCCTGGTCCACGAGCTTGTCGATGAACTCGCGCAGGTTCTCCCGGGCCGGTTCTTGCTGGGCGGTCATAACGTCCTCCTGGTGGCCTGACATCGCGAACGGCGTGTTCACAGATCCTCCCCCGATCTTAGTTGTCCACATTAACCACGGGTGGACGGGACCCACCATGTGCCGCGCATCCGTTCATTCGGTGTCCCGGGCAACGCCGAGCGCGCTTCACTAGGATGGAAGGGGAACAACGAGACGACACGACAGAGGGGAACTGAGGCACACATGCGAATCGGGCTCATGACCAGCGGCGGGGACTGCCCCGGACTCAACGCGGTGATCCGCGGCGCGGTGTTGCACGGCATCAAATCCTTCGATCACGAGTTCGTGGGCTTTCGGGACGGCTGGCGCGGCGTCGTCGAAGGGGACATCATCGACCTGCCGCGGCAGAGCGTACGCGGCCTCGCGCGCCAGGGCGGGACCATCCTGGGCACCTCGCGCACCAACCCCTTCGACGGCCCCCAGGGCGGTCCCGAGAACATCGCCAAGGTCCTGGAGGGTCAGGGGATCGACGCCGTGGTCGCGATCGGCGGCGAAGGCACCCTGGCCGGCGCCAAGCGGCTCGCGGATGCGGGGCTGCCCGTGGTGGGCGTGCCCAAGACCATCGACAACGACCTGCAGGCCACCGACTTCACGTTCGGTTTCGACACCGCGGTCTCGATCGCAACGGATGCGATGGACCGGCTGCGCACCACCGGCGAATCGCATCACCGGTGCATGGTCGCGGAGGTCATGGGCCGCCACGTGGGCTGGATCGCGCTGCACTCCGGCATGGCCGCCGGCGCGCACGCCATCCTGATCCCCGAATTCCGGGAGTCCATGGAGCAGGTTTCCGAGTGGGTCCGTGAGGTCCACGAGCGCGGCCGCTCACCGCTCGTCGTCGTGGCGGAGGGCTTCATCCCCGACGACCGCGAGGAGGCCATCGCGGGCAAGGGCACCGAGGCGTCCGGGCGCCCGCGGCTGGGGGGCATCGGGGACTTCGTGACGCGGGAGATCGAGGAGAACACCGGCATCGAGACCCGCAACACGATCCTGGGTCACATCCAGCGCGGTGGCGCGCCCACCGGCTTCGACCGTGTCCTGGCCACGCGACTGGGGATCGCCGCCGTGGGAATGGCCACCGAGAAGCAGTGGGGCAAGATGTGCGCGCTGCGCGGCACGGACGTGGTGCGCGTGGACTTCTCCGAGGCGCTCGACGGGCTCAAGGTGGTACCGCAGGACCGCTACGACGAGGCCAAGGTGCTGTTCGGTCGCTGAGCCCCGACTCGTGGTGACGCCCCGTTCCCCTCCGAGGGGAACGGGGCGTCACCACATATCAGTCGTGTTAGGTCAGAGCCGCATTCCACCGCCGCGCGGACCGCGCATGAGCCCCTGGGCCCGGCCCACCACGGACCCGGCATCCGGGGGGACCACCACGGTCTGGGCGGCGGCCCACTGTTCGGCGGGTGCGTCCGCGGACGTGCCGCCCGCGGCGTCGTCGGACGCGCCGTTGCCGTTCGATGCGGCCTCCTCCGAGCCCTGCACGACGGTGTCCCGCACGGTGAGCACCGCGTCCGGGGCGACCGAGCGTTTGAGCACGGCGAGCGCGATGGGGCCGGCCTCGTGGTGCAACTGGGCCGCGGTCACGCGACCCACAACCTTGCCGTTCAGCTCGACCGTGGCCCCGGGGCCCGGGAGCGTGTGCTGGGAACCGTCCAGGTCCAGGAACGTGAGCCGGCGCGGCGGGTGGCCCAGGTTGTGCACGCGGGCCACGGTCTCCTGGCCCTTGTAGCAGCCCTTGGCCAGGTGCACGGCGGTGCGCATCCAGTCCAGTTCGTGCGGGATGGTCTTCTCGTCCGTGTCCGCGCCCCAGCGCGGCCGCCAGGCCTCGATCCGCAGGGCCTCCGCGGCCCACGAACCGGCGAGCGAGTACCCCTGTTCCTCGAGAGCCGCGACCGCGGTCTCCAACGACGCGAGCGGAATCAGGTGTTCGTACCACGAGCGCGCGGCACCCGGGTGGTCCTCGGTCACGGCGTAGGCGTGACCGCCCGCGCCGACGCCCGGCCACGGGTCATGCCACACCAGCACGGGGTTGGTCTGGGCGGGAAGCAGCTCACGAAGGTCCCGCGTGGCGACGAGCACCGCCCAGCGGTCACTGACGTCCTCGATCTCCACCCGCAGGGCGAAGCGCATGGTGGTCAGCCAGTCGACGAGCCCTGCGGCCTCCCGGGCCTCGGTGATCAACCACGTGGTCCCGCCATCGTCAACCACGTGCGGAGCGAATTCCACGCGGCCCTGGATGCTCAGGAAGAGGGTTTCGGTACTGACTCCCGGGGTCAGTCCGGTGAGCACCTGCGACGACAAGGTGGTGAGCCAGCTCAGTCGATCGGGGCCACTCACGGTCACGACGCCGCGCTGGGACTGGTCCACCACGGCCCTCCCCCGGGCCAGGGCGCGCTGTTCGTGCACGGGGGCGCCGTAGTGCGCCGCGACCCCCTCGTCCAGCGCTTCCGCGGTCACGGCACCGTGGCGGTGCAACAGGACGGAGGAGTATGAGGGTGCGGTGTCAGTCACTTCTGGGGTTCGACCTTGCTCAGTTCGGCGGAAGCGTGCGTAGCGAGTTCGTGGCCCTGCGCGGCCATGTCCCACGCCCACATGAGGTGGTTGTTGACGAGCCCGTAGAGCCGGGTCCCGGAGACGTACTCCTTGGCACCGCGGGCGCGGATCACGGCGTCCGTGCTGAGGTCCACGCGCGGGCCCTTGATCTGGCCCAGGTACAGCTCGGCGACGCCGCCGGGCTGGGCGATCGTCACGGAGATGTCGAAGCCGCCGTCCGCGTTGCGCAGGTCCTCGACGTCCTGTGCGGACTTGAGCACGGGCACGGGGTCCGGCGGGAGCATCCCGGGTCCGATGTCGCCGTCCTCACGAGGACGGGCGAGCTCCCAGAACCCTTGTTCGTACGTGGCCTCGCGCTGGGGTTCGCCCTCTTCGTTGAGCAGCGTGGTCTGCGCGCGGTAGATCATGAACGGTAAGCCGGTCTGTTCGAACGTGACGCGTTGCCGGAAGGCACGCTGTTCGGCGTCGCCGTATCCCATGAAGCCGTTGCCCTCCCACGTGCCCAACAGCCATGCGAAGGGAACGAGTTCGGGGGTCAGGTCCGTGGGGATCTCGACGGGCACGAGTTACAGCTGGCCCTTGAAGAGGCTGAACACGACCTTCAAGGAGATTCCGAGGATGCACAGGCCCGCGAGGCCGAGCAGGACGAGGTAGAAGATTTCGAGAGCAAGCATGGCTTCACGCTACCACGGCGGCCAGTAGCTGGGTCGCGAAAACGGCCACCATACCGAACAGTGCCACGGGTGTGACACCGAGCGTGATCATGCCCCTGCGGCGCAGGTTCTCGGGGGCCGCGGAGATCACGCGGGCACCGGCGACCACCAGGATGATGGTCAGCGGGGCGCCCACGCCCGCGACGGTGAGCCACCTGCTCAGTCCCTGGTCGTGGGCCACGCGGGAGAACGCGATCCACCCCGAGGCGGCAACCGCGGCCAGGACCCCCGTCGCGGAGGCCAGCGCGGATTCCAGACGGTATTTGGCGCCCTCCCCCCGCACGAGTTCGGCCACGCACACGGCCATGAAGGACACACCGATGATCGCGGGCAACCACACGAGGCGCTGGGACGGGACGAGTTGTACGAGCAGGCACGCGAGGGTGCCGGCCACCGCGATGAGCACGTTGTGCCGGCGCCGCGCCTGGATCCCCGCGGCGGCGGGCCACCCCACACCGATCGTCACGGCCATGGCCACGGACACGAGCAGCGGCGCCCACGAGCCGATCACGCCCGCCGTGAGCGCGAGGACGAGCGCCACCACGGCGGCGACGATGATGCGCGCGTACTTCATGGCGGGGTTCCTTCGGGGCCGAGGGCGGGCGGTGTGGTGCGTACCCGTTTCAGCGTAACCGGCGCGGGCCTCGCGGCGGGTCACGTCTACCCCCGCACGTCCACGGGGCCCGCCTATACTGGCCCGGTCATCGGCCGTGCCCGCGCGGGAGCGGTCACCTCGCGTCCGAGCGGATTCCACAGTGACCCACATCGCCCTGCTCAGCACCGCCTCCCCCGCCATGGAGTCCGCGCTGCCCGCGCTCGAGCTGCTGCCGCACCGGGTGCGGGTGCACGCCCCGGACGAGAGCAGTGCACTGACCGGGTCCGCGCGCCCGGACGTGGTGATCGTGGACGGCACCCGCAACCTCGTGACGGCTCGCAACACGGCCGTCTCCCTGTCCGGGCTCGAACGCCCGCTGCCCGTGCTCGTGACGGTGACCGAAGGCGGGATGGCGGCCGTGGCGCCGTCATGGTGCGTGAGCGACGTCCTGCTGCACACCGCGGGACCCGCCGAGATCGAGGCGCGGTTGCGCCTCGCGCTCGCAGACGCCGGGACGAACGCGCTCGAGAACGACGACGCCGTGATCCGCGCCGGGGCCGTGGTGATCGATGAGAACTCCTACACCGTGAAACTGGGCGGGCGGGCCCTGAACCTCACGTTCAAGGAATTCGAGCTGTTGAAGTTCCTGGCCCAGCACGCGGGCAGGGTGTTCACGCGCCACCAGTTGCTCTCCGAGGTGTGGGGCTACGACTACTACGGCGGGACGCGCACGGTGGACGTCCACATCCGTCGGCTGCGAGCCAAACTGGGTGCGGATCACGAGCACCTGATCACCACGGTGCGTAACGTGGGGTACAGCTACACCGCGGGCAGGGACCAGACGCCCTGATCGCGCGCCATGACCCACCGAGGAGGCATCCCATGTCCGTGACCGTGACCGCCCACGGCGACATCCCGTTCCCCGACGACCTCGTGGCGCTCGCCGAGCGCGCCCACGCCGCGGACGGCGAACCGCCGTTCTCCGACCAGACCCTCGTGGACGTGCGCTCCGGCCGTGCGGGGGTCACGTGCGTCGCGGCCACCGACGGCGAGCGCCTCGTGGGTGCCGCGGTGGTCGTGCCGCAGCCGGATCGCGCGTCCACGTACACGGTGGAGCTCGTGGTGGACCCCGAGCACCGCAACCGGGGTGTGGCCACGGCGATCGCGGGGCAGCTGCGCGCTCAGCTGGACGGCACCGTTGAGGCCTGGGCCCACGGCAACCACGTGGCCGCGCAACGCCTCGCCGAGCTCCACGGCCTCGAGGCCGTGCGGGACCTCTACCAGCTCAAGCGCGCCGTGGCCAGCGCCGAGGACGTCCCCCTGCCCGTGGACCTACCGGAACATCTCGAGATCCGGGCGTTCGAGGTGGGCCGGGACGAGCAGTCGTGGTTGCGGGTCAACGCCGCGGCGTTCGCCGAGCACCCCGAACAGGGCCGCATGACGCTCGCCGATCTGCAGGAACGCGAGAACGAGTCGTGGTTCGATCCCCGGGGTTTCCTGCTCGCGGTCGCCGCGGACGACCCGGACGACGTCGCGGGCTTCCACTGGACCAAGGTGCACCCGGCCTCGGGGGACGCCGCGGCCATCGGTGAGGTCTACGCCGTGGGGATCGCCCCGGACCACCAGGGCCACGGACTCGGCCGCGCCCTGACCGCGGCGGGCATCAACCACCTGGCCGAACAGGGGCTGGACGAGGTCATGCTGTACGTGGACGCGGACAACCCCGCGGCCATGGCGCTGTACGAATCCCTGGGCTTCGAGCGCTGGCACGTGGACGTCATGTACCGCAGCTGAGACGGCTACGATCGTTACCGAACCCCGCCCGCGCCGCGCGGTCGAGTCGAGCGTCCGACTACGGAGAGCAGGTCATGGCGAAGAACAAGACCCTGAGCAAGTACGACATCCTCGCCGCCGGCTGTGTGTGCTGGCGGGTGGTGGACGGCGAACTCCAGGTGTTGGTCATCCACCGCCCCCGCTACGACGACTGGTCCTGGCCCAAGGGCAAGCAGGACGACGGCGAGACGCTGCCGGAGACGGCCGTGCGCGAGCTGCGCGAGGAGACGGGGTTGCACATCACCCTGGGAGTCCACCTCGCGGACACCGAGTACACCGTCCGCGGTCATGACAAGCTCGTGCGCTACTGGGCCGCGGAGGTCTCCCCGTTCGCCCACACGTCCCCGGAGGACGACGAGGTGGACCGGATGAGCTGGTTGCCCGTGGCCCGGGCCCGCTCGATCCTGACCAACGAGGACGACACCGCTCCCCTGGACGAACTCGCCCGCCTGTACGCGCGGGCCTCCCTGGCCACCCGCCCCGTGATCGTGATCCGCCACGCCAAGGCCAAGCCGCGTTCCTCCTGGCAGCGCGCCGAGGGGGACCGCCCGCTCGCCGCCACGGGCAAGCGTCAGGCGCTCGCCGTGACCCGGTTGCTCGCCGCGTGGCAACCGAAGCGCGTGGTGACGTCCCCGTGGTTGCGCTGCATCTCCACCGTGGTGCCCTACGCCAAGAAGTACGGGATCAAGGTCAAGGAGCGCTCACAGCTGACGGAGGCCGCCCACAAGCGCCATCCCAAGCGCGCGGCCCAGGTCACCGAGCAGCTCTTCGACACCGAGCGTCCCGTGGTGCTGTGCACCCACCGCCCCGTGCTGCCCACCGTGTTGAAGGTGCTCGCCAAGCACCTGCCGCCCGCGCTCGCAGCGCAACTGCCGGACGCGGACCCGTACCTGAGCCCCGGTCAGATGATCGTGCTGCACATGCCCCGGGCCTCGCAGAGCGCCCGCGCCGTGGGCTTCGAGATCATTTCCCCGTTCGACGACTGACACCACCCCGACCGCCGGGCCCCCGGCCCGCGTTCATGCCCACGCCGACGCCGCTGTCCCCACCCGGGCGCGCCCCGACCGTTCGTGAGGTGCGCGCCGCGCGGAGGCCGCCGCAGCGGCGTCGTGAGAGGAGACCCATGCCCATCCCCACTCCCTACGAGGACCTCCTGCGGGACGTGCTCGAGAACGGGACCCCCAAGACGGACCGCACCGGCACGGGGACGCTGTCGGTTTTCGGACGCCAGATCCGCTACGACCTGGGCGGCTCCTTCCCCCTGCTGACCACCAAGCGCGTGCACTTCCGCTCGGTGGCGCTCGAACTGCTGTGGTTCCTCTCTGGCTCCTCCAACGTGCGCTGGCTGCAGGAGCGCGGGGTGAGCATCTGGGACGAGTGGGCGGATGAGAACGGGGACCTGGGGCCCGTCTACGGCGTGCAGTGGCGCAGCTGGCCCGCCGGGCATGGGGAGACGATCGACCAGATTGCCCGCGTAGTCGAGTCCATCCGCACCACTCCGGACTCGCGCCGGCACATGGTCACCGCGTGGAACCCCGCGGAGGTGGACCGGATGGCGCTACCCCCGTGCCACGCGCTATTCCAGTTCTACGTGCAGCCGCGCGAGGACGGTCCGGACGCCCTGAGCTGCCAGCTGTACCAGCGTTCGGCGGACCTGTTCCTGGGCGTGCCGTTCAACATCGCGTCCTACGCGCTGCTCACCGTGATGATCGCGCAGCAGTGCGATCTGGTCCCGGGTGAGTTCGTGTGGACCGGGGGTGACTGCCACATCTACTCCAACCATTTGGAGCAGGTGCGCACCCAGCTCGCGCGTGAGCCCTACCCGTACCCCCGGTTGCAGTTGCGCCGGCGTCCGGAGTCGATCTTCGACTACGAGTTCGAGGACTTCGAGGTGCTCGACTACCAGCACCACCCCGGTATCAAGGCCCCGGTGGCGGTATGAACGGGGACGTCGTGAACGGGCGAGGCTCGGACGCACTCGCCGCGATCGTGGCTCCCGCAAAGGGTGAGCGGCGCCCGAACGGCGGGAGCAACGTCGCCGTGGGCGGGATCTGGGCGCAGTCCCCGGACGGCGTGATCGGGGCGGACGGCAGCATCCCGTGGCACGTGCCCGAGGACCTGAGGTTCTTCTCCCGCACCACCGTGGGGCACCCGGTGATCATGGGTCGGCGCACGTGGGAGTCCTTCCCGGAGCGTTTCCGGCCCCTGCCGGGGCGGCCCAACATCGTGATCACCTCCCGTCCGGACTCGGTGCCCGCGGACGGTTCGCGGGTGTGGGCCGTGGACTCGTACGACGCCGCCGTGGCCCTCGCGCTGCGCCTGCTGCCCCCGGCCCCCGGCGCCGATGATGCCGCGCCCGCCGGGACCTCGTCGCGCACCGACGCTGCCTCCTCGGACGGGCCATCCCTCGTGCCGGGGACCGCGCGCGAGATCTGGGTGATCGGCGGCCCGGGGGTGTGGCGCGAGGCCGCCGCGTACGCTCCGCTGCCCCTGACCCGGGCGCTCGTGACCACCATCGAGCTGGACGTCACCGGCGACACCCACGCCCCACACCTCGACGACGAGTGGGCGCGGCGCGAGGTCGCGGGCTGGGCCGAGTCCGCCAAGGGGGTCCGTTACCGGATCGACGAATACACGCGCGGTGCCGCGACCGGGACCGTGACCAGGGGCGATGGGATAGCGTGATGGGACACACAGCTCGAGATGGAGGTCCCCACCGTGACGACTGAACCCACACCGCAGATCAACAACAGCCCAGACCTGAAGGTCGTCCCCAACCACGACGCTTCACGTTACGAATTGTGGGACGGGGAGCAGTACATCGGGTTCCTGGGCGTGGAGGTGCTCGAGGACGGCACCGTGGACCTGCAGCACACGATCATCTCGGAGGCCTTCGGCCGCCGCGGATACGCGCGGACACTGGTCACGCGCGTGCTGGACGACTACCGGCAGCGCGGCCTCAAGGTCCGGGTCACGTGCAGTTACATCCAGGACTACATGCGTCGCTTCCCGTCCTACCGGGAGCTGCTGGCCACCACCCCGGACCCGCGGACTCGGGGCTGAACACGGTGCCTCGCTAGACTGGGGGGCATGACTTCACAACCCGCCGCCGTAGGTTTCATCGGATGGCGCGGCATGGTGGGCTCCGTGCTCATGGACCGCCTGCGCGCCGAGAACGATTTCGCCCAGCTCGATCCCGTGTTCTTCTCCACCTCCAATGCGGGGGGTCCGGCCCCCTCGGTCGGGAGCGCCGGGGATCCTGGTGTGCTGCAGGACGCCCACGATCTCGAGGCACTCTCCAAGTTGCCCATCCTGGTCACGACCCAGGGCGGGGACTACACCAAGGCCGTGCACAGTGAGCTGCGCAAGAACGGCTGGGACGGCGTCTGGATCGACGCCGCCTCCACGCTGCGCATGAACGACGACGCCGTGATCGTGCTGGACCCCGTCAACCGGGACGTCATCGACGCCGCCCTGGACCGCGGCGTCAAGGACTTCGTGGGAGGCAACTGCACCGTCTCGTGCATGCTCATGGGGCTGGGCGGGCTGTTCCGCAACGAGCTCGTGGAATGGGCCACGTCCATGACGTACCAGGCCGCTTCCGGCGGCGGTGCGCGCCACATGCGCGAGGTCATCCAGCAGTTCGGGGACATCCACGCGAGCGTCGCCGACCCGTTGGCGGATCCCGCCTCCGCAATCCTGGAGATCGACCGCGCCGTGCTCGCCAAGCAGCGCGGCGGTGAGCTGGACACCACCCAGTTCGGGGTCCCGCTGTCCGGGTCCCTGATCCCCTGGATCGACGCCGATCTGGGTAACGGCCAGTCCCGCGAGGAGTGGAAGGCCGAGGCGGAGACCAACAAGATCCTGGGCCGCTCCGGGGACCGGACCATCCCGGTGGACGGGTTGTGCGTGCGGATCGCCGCGATGCGTTCCCACTCCCAGGCGCTGACCGTCAAGCTGCGCGAGGAGGTCCCCGTCGCGGAGATCGAGCGCTTGCTGGACGCGGACAACGAATGGGCCACCGTGGTGCCCAACACCAAGGAGGACTCCATGCGGGACCTCACGCCGGTGGCCGCCTCCGGGTCCCTGCAGATCCCGGTGGGTCGTATCCGCACCATGTCCATGGGTCCGCAGTACATCTCCGCGTTCACCGTGGGCGACCAGTTGCTGTGGGGCGCGGCGGAGCCCGTGCGGCGCATGCTCAAGATCGCCACGGGAACCCTCTGATCATGAGGTTCTGATCCGGGCGTTTCGGTGCGCGCGTTGATCCGCGCGTTTGGTGGGGTTCCCGGACCTAGCGAGGATCATCAGGGGTCGTGGCCCGCATGTGCCGCGGCCCCTGCACCATGGTGTGGGGCTTGTCCCGGGCACGCCGGTAGCGCCACTGCGCCATGATGTTGGCCCACCACCGCCACGCACGCAGCGCGACTTGCTTGATCCGCTGATTCAGCCGGTGGGCCCATTCGAACTCGGTGCTCCAGATCCCCAGCCCCAGGAAGATCGCAAGCCACCCGGGCCCGGGCGTCACGAGCATCACGATCCCCGCGAGCACGAACACCCCGCCGAGCACGATCACGGTGGCCTTGTGCAGGACCCGCAGCACGGGGTGGCGCTCGGACCACGCGCGCAGCCGCAGCACCGCCCGGTGCACCCGGCCCCCGCGTTCGCCGCGCTCGATCTCCTCGTGCAGCTCGGAACTCATGCGCGCGTCCCACTCAGGTGGTGCGACGCGCCGGCGCAACCTGCCCCGCGTGGCCCGTTTGTGCGGGGCGCACTGTCGGCCCAGCTCAGCTCGCGCGTCCCGCACATGCGGTGCGCCGTGCCGACGCCGCTCGCCCCGATCATCACGACTGTTCCGTTCGCCCCATGGGTCGCGCTCGTCAGAGCGACAGCCCGATCAGCACGGGCTCGGGGGCCAGTCGTACGCCGAAGACCTGTTCCACGCCGCGCTGTACCGTGCTCGCGACGGCGGCGACGTCCTCCCCGGAAGCGGTGCCCCGGTTCGTCATGGCCAGCGTGTGCTTGCCGGACAGCGCCGCGCGTCCTCCGGCGACCTCCCCGCCGTCCAGGTCCAACAGCTCGTTTCGGGTGCCCAGCAGCCCGAATCCCTTGCCGAAACCGGCGTGGTCGATCAACCACGCCGCGGAGAATTTCACCGCGCCGGGAACCTCCTGTCCCCTGGCGTCCAGGACCGGGTAGCGGGGGGCGTCCGCGGGGATCCGATCCGTGAGTTCGTCCTCCGGGACCACCGGATTGGTGAAGAAGGACCCAGTGCTGAACGTGTCCCTGTCCTCGGGGTCCAGGACCATGCCCTTGCCCGCTCGCAGTCGCAGCACGGTGTCCCGCACGGTCGCGAGCGGTGCGCTCTGGCCCGTCTCGACCCCGAGAGCGGCGGCCAACTGGGCGTAGCGCACGGGCATCGACTGCTCCTGCCTGCGCAGGCGGAACGTCACGGACAACACCACGTAGCGCGGTGAACCGTGAGTCATGCTGCGTTTGAGCAGGGAGTCACGGTAGGAGAATTCCAGGTCCGCGAAACCGAACGTGAGCTCCTTCCGGGCTTCCCGGTCCCACACCCGCACCCGCACGATGCACTGGGAGACCTCCGCGCCGTACGCGCCCACGTTCTGCACGGGCGTGGCACCCGTGGTGCCCGGGATCCCGGCCAGGGTCTCCAGACCGGCCAGCCCGCGCTGCACCGTCTCCCGGACGGTGTCCTCCCACGGCTCTCCCGCGGCGACGTCCACGAGCGCCGTCTCCGAGTCGCGGTCGGCCGAGCCGTCCTCGTCCGTGACCGTGATCCCGCGTGTGGCCACGTGCACCACGGTTCCCGCGAACGGCTGATCGGAGGCGAGGATGTTGGAGCCGCCGCCCACGATCAACACGCGCTCACCGGCGTCGTCGGCGTAGGAGACCGCGTCGACGAGTTCCGCTTCCGTGGTCACCTCCACGACCTTCTCTGCGGGGCCCCCCACGGCCGTGGTCGTGAGGTGGGACAGGCGTGCTGCGTTCATGAGGCACCACTCTAGTGCGGGAACTGCACAACCGCCTGAGCCTTGACGAGCACCTTGAGCTCCTTGGCCTCGGCCGGATCCGTGTCCGGTTCGGAGAGGTCCGGAGCGGTCACGGTGAGGTCCACGCGCACCGAA
The DNA here is from genome assembly GCF_001665945.1 of Kocuria sp. ICS0012. NCBI lineage: Bacteria > Bacillati > Actinomycetota > Actinomycetes > Micrococcales > Micrococcaceae > Kocuria > Kocuria sp. ICS0012. Next base: position 66,740 of record NZ_LZMM01000008.1, read on the forward strand.
CGCGCCTCGGGATCCACGACTCCGATCACCCCGCTCACGGTCAGCGCGGTGCCCGGGACCACGCGGTCCTCGAACGCGTTGGGGACCACCACGGGCTTGCTGAACCGGGTCTGGTAGTCCACCACGGCGCCGGGATCGCCGGCCCACTCGGTCACCAGCGCCACGGCCGCACCCATGGTGAACATCCCGTGGGCGATCACGTTGGGCAAGCCCACGCCCTGCGCGAAATCCTGGTTCCAGTGGATCGGGTTGAAGTCACCAGACGCGCCCGCATAACGCACCAGGTCCGCGCGCGAGACCTCCACGCGGCGCTCCCCGATGGACTGACCCTTCTCGAGCTCGTCGAACGTGATGTTCACTGGTCCTCCCCGCGTACCAACAGCGACGACACGGTGGTCGCCACCTTCTCCCCCGACACCGTGGTGATCTCCACGCGAGAGGTCACCATGGCCCCGGATCCCAGGGGACGCACGTTGTCCACCGTGACCGCGGCGGTCAGCTCGTCCCCGGCGACCACGGGGCGGTGATGCGTGAACCGCTGGTCCGCGTGCACTACGCGCGAGAAGTCGATCCCGGCCTCGGGATCGTTGACCAGGGCGGCGTCGGCCCGCTGGGACACAATGATCGCGAAGGTGGGCGGGGCCACCAGGTCCGCGTACCCGGCAGCGCGCGCCGCGGCGACGTCGTGGTGGGCGGCATCCGTGGCGTGGACGGCGCTCGCGAACTCGCGGATCTTCTCGCGGCCCACGAGGTACGGGGGGATGGACGGGTAGGTCCTGCCCACCACGTCGGCGGATATGGCCATGACTCTCCTCGATCGCTGGGAAGAATTTCTCCCAGAGTACTGGGCGAGCGGGCCCGCACGAACTACCGGGGCCGTGCACGCGCTCGTCCAGCCGCGCCCTTCTCGGTGGGTCGCTGTGCCAGCATTGATCCGCTACCCGATATGGTGCCTCGCCCCTCCGACGTCCGATTGTGACCGCCCGCCCCGGAGGCTGCTCCGGAGTGCGGCGCCCTGTTCCTCGAGTGGAACAGGGCCAAGCAGCCGCGAGGTGAATCGGGCTCGTCCGCGAGTCGACCTGACGGACGGGTGGCTCAGCAATCGGCGAGGAGGTCGCCCGTTCCCGGACTGCTCAGGAGCGGGTGGTGCGGGACCGGCTGTCCCGGAGCAATTGTGCCCGGGGACGACGAAGGCGCCGCTCCCCGAGGGGAACGGCGCCTGAACGGTAGCGGTGGACGGGCTCGATCCGTCGACCTCACGATTATGAGTCGTGCGCTCTAACCAGCTGAGCTACACCGCCACATCATGGATGAAACCCACGGTTCGCAAAGAGCCGCAGGTTCTCATCATGAGAGCCCCGACCGGGAATCGATCCCGGGACCTCCATCTTACCAAGATGGCGCTCTACCACTGAGCTATCGGGGCAACGCGGAATACTCTAACAGGAGATGAGCGGGTCGCAAAAACGAGCACCTCACCCCACAAGCCGCGCCGATTCACCCGCCACGGCGTGCTCTTTGATGAGCCAGCGGGCCTCGGGGGCGTCCTCCCGACCGACCGCTCCCACGAGCTCATGGTCAGCAACGTGTGGGCCACGTCCTTCGCGGACACCGAGATCGCGCGCCGCAAGGCGTGGGGCGGGCGTGACGACCTGCGGGTCGCGTACGACACCGCGAACCCCACGACCATGTGCAACATCGGCCAGCACGATCTGGAACCCATCCTGCGGCCGCCGGCGAGCGCCACGGGGCGAGCATCCGGTTCGGTACCAAACTGCTCGAACTGACCCAGGACGACGCCGGTGCCACGGCCGTGATCCGCGACCGCGCCAGCGGCGAGGCCGCCACGGTGCGGGCAAGTACGTGATCGGCGCGGACGGCGGGCGTTCTTTCGTGGGCCAGCAGGCTGGGACAGGGATGGAGGGAGAGACCGGTCTGGGGTACGCCGTGAACGTGTGGTTCGAGGCGGATCTCACCAAGTACCGCGAGCACCGCCTGGAGACACTGTTCTTCTCCATGCAGCCGGGACGCGATGTCTGGCTCGACTCCGGGACGTTCATCACCGTGCATGCGTGGGACGAGTGGGTGCTGATCGTGATGTATGACCCGGCAGTCGAGCAGATCGATCTCGGTGAGGACGCCATGATGGAGCGCGTCCGCAAGAACATCGGGGACGACTCGGTGGAGATCAGGATCAAGAACATCAGCCAGTGACAGATCAACCATGTGCTCGCAGAGACCTACCGCAAGGGTCGGGCCGCGCTCGAGGACTTCTTCGCGGACACCCCGAGCGGTGAGAAGCGCCGCGATGAGGTGCAGAAGATCCTCGACGACGCGGACTGCCGGTTCAACGCCCACGGCGTGGAGATGAACCAGCGCTACACGTCCTCGGCGGTGCTCGAGGACGGGCCGATGCTGGCGTTCGTGCACGATCACGAGTTCGTCCACCAGCCCCTGGCGCACCCCGGGGCCGTGGTGCCCCGCGTGTGGTTGAAACAGGACGGCCGCCGGGTCTCCACGATCGATCTGGTGGGCCGCGGGCGGTTCACCCTGCTGACCGGGATTGGCGGGGCGCCGTGGCGCGAGGCCGTTCGCGTCGTCGGCGAGGAACTGGGTCTGCAGATCGCCGTCCACGGCATAGGTGCGGGACAGGACCTCGCGGATCCCACCGCCGAACTGCGCGCCGCGCTGCACAGCATCCTGGGCACCCCCGCAAGGGATGCACCCTACGCCCAGAACGCCCCCGCCCGGGGCGAACTGCTCACGGAAGGAGCCTGATCATGGCCCTGGGACTGTTGGTCATGAGCCCGACCCTGGGGCTGTAGCTCTTCGGCTGAGGCACGAGAACCACCACTGCAGCATCACCGAGGCGGAGCTCGCGCACCGCGTCACGAGTGACCCCGAGAAGTGGGGACCAAGGCGGGCCCGCCCATGGCTGCGGACCGCGCCGGGATCTCGTCCGCACCGATCGTGGACGGGCACACGTACCTGGTCGATTGCGGACGCGCCTGCGTGACCCAGTTCCACAAGGCGGGGCTGAGCTTCGCGTCCCTGCGGGGGATCTTCCTGACCCATCTGCATGCCGATCCCGTGGCCGACTACTTCAACGACTTCATGATGGCGTCCACGACGGGCCGAAAGAACGGGGACGTTATCCCCGGCCAGCTCGCGGTGTACGGTCCCGGGCCCGCGGGCGGTCTGCCGGAACCGTTCGGGGGTCGGCCGGTGGGGATCGCGAGCCCGGAGGAACCCACACCGGGCACCAAGTCCATGACCGCGCACCTGCTGCGGGCGTTCGCCTACACGAACAACATCTTCATGCGGGACGAGGACGTCCGGGACTACGACTCCCTCGTGGCCGTCAACGAGATCATGCCCCCCGCACTCCGCCCACGTGATGGTTGAGGACATGGGACCCGTGGCGCAGGCCTCCCATGTGGACCACCTGGTGCTCTCGCACATCGAGAACACGGGCGGCACCATCGATCCCGTGGAGTGGCACCGGCTGGCCAGCCGCGGCTACGACGGCGCGGTGACCGTGGGGCAGGACCTGCAGATCATCACGGTGGCCTGAGCCGCACGCGTCAGCGCACCTCACACCTCACGGGAACATGAGAAGCAGAAAAGGGCCGTGGGGGGGGGGGGGGGGGGCGCGCCCCCCCCCGGGGGGGGGGGGGGCCGCCCCCCCCCCCCCCCCCCCCCCCCCCCCCCCCCCCCCCCCCCCCCCCCGCGCGGCCCCCCCCCCCCCCCCCCCCCCCCCCCCCCCCCCCCCCCCCGCACTAGAAAGTGTAAGTGGTCACCCAGGAATTTGAGGTATCCCACACGCAACGGGCATCACGATTGCATTTCGAGAAGAAATACTTCTGATTTCGACCTCAGTAGGCGCCTTCGGACGCGAAGACCGCACGCACGGTACGCAGCATGATCACCATGTCCTGCACCGGCGACCAGTTCTCCACGTAGTACAGGTCCAGGCGCACGGTCTGGTTCCAGTCGAGGTCCGAGCGACCGGAGACTTGCCACAGGCCGGTGATCCCGGGCCGCACACGCAAGCGGCGGTAGACGTGCTGCTCGTACTTGTCCACCTCGCTGGCCAGCGGCGGGCGGGGCCCCACGAGGGACATGGTGCCGTTGAGCACGTTGATGAACTGCGGCAGCTCGTCCAGGCTGAACCGGCGCATCCACTTGCCGGGTGCGGTCACGCGGGGATCGTCCTTCATCTTGAAGAGCACGTCCCCCTGGGACTCGTTGGCGGCCATCAGGGCGGCCTTGCGTTCCTCGGCGTCCGTGTACATGGAGCGGAACTTGAGCATCCGGAACCGGGTGCCGTCGATCCCCACGCGCTCCTGCGCGAAGAACGCGGGACCGCCGTCGTGAGCCTTGACCAGGATGCCCAGCACGAGCATGACGGGGAAGAGGATGATCAGCGCGGCCAGGGCCCCGGTGACGTCGATGATGCGTTTGACGATCTTCTTGGCCCGGGTGAAACGCGGCGTGGCCACGTGGATCAGCGGCAGACCCACGAGCTGCTGGGTGTGGATGCGGGGTCCGGCCACGTCCGTGAGCCCGGTGTTCATGACCAGTCGGATCCGCTCGTCCGCGAGCGCCCAGCCCAGGTGGCGGATCTCGGTGGTGTTCAGGGGCACCGCGGCGGCCATCACGAGCGTCTCGATGTCGTGCTCGCGGCACGCCTGCATGATCCCCTGGACGCTCGGGCGTTCCTCCGGCGCGAGTGCGTTGACGGGCACCCGCACGGAGTGCAGGGACTGCGGCAGCTGGTGGTGCGAGGTGGGCATGTAGACAGCCACGGGGTTGAACCCCGCGTCCGGCCGGCTCTGCAACTCACCCACGAGTTCCACCGCACCCGGGAAACGGCCCACCACCATGGTGCGGGACATGTTGAGCCCGTTCTTGCGCCGCTGCATGAGTTGACGCCGCGCCCACATGCGTCCTGCGAGAAGGGTCAGGGTCCCCAGGGGCAGCGCGATCAGGATATACCCGCGCGCCGTGGGCACGTTGAAGGCGTAGGAGGCGATGGCGATCGCGGCGAACAGCGCGAGCGAGGCCGTGACGAGCTGCTTTGCCTCCTCCGCGCCGTTACCGATCAGGCGCACACCGCGAGTGCCGCGCAGCTCGAGCCACAGCCACCACCCCACGGCCAGCAGCAGCCCCACGAGCCAGTAGGGCACGGGCAGCACGTCCACCTGCAGCAACCCCTGCAGCCAGCCGAACCGCAGGGCCTGGGCCGCGGCGAGCGCGAGCACCAGGGACAAAGCGTCGTAGATCCTCAGTTTCGTCTGGTAGCTCTCGCGCCACGACAGGTGCTTGTGTTTCTGGCTTGCATGTTGGAACACGGTCGACGAACCTTCCCCCAAAAACCGTTCGACGGCGAGACGCCCCACGCGCTCGCTCCGATGCGTGGACCGTTCCCAACGAGTCCCCGCACCGCGGTGTTCATCTCCCCCGAGATTTACGCCCGCTAATCAGTCAACATACCCTCTCACCTGCCCGAATACCCCCTAAATTCACGAATCGGTACAGAATTGAGGACATGTGACGCTCTTGACGGGGCCGCGTCGTCGCCCGCTTGGGGGTCAAACCCGGAGGCGGTGCCGGGGGTGGGGCACGTGCTATCGTGGGCCCGTTGCCAAGGCGAGGGGGCGGTCGTCCCGCCCCGTTATCGACGACGGCTTGTGGATCCTTACGATCCATCGCGACCGGTGAGTGCATCCCGGGCGGTGGGCGAGTGGGTACCGCACCACGTCGGTCGTAACAACGTTCGGGACGCACGGTGCGAGCACCTCCACCGTGACTCGGACGGTCTGACGGTAACCAACCAGACCCACGATCGAAGGAGAACCACCATGGTGGACGTCATCACCATTCCCGCGACCCTGCGCACCGAGTTCGGCAAGGGCTACTCCCGCCGCGTGCGCGCCAACGACCAGATCCCCGCCGTGATCTACGGCCACGGTGCCGAGCCGCTGCACGTGATCCTGCCGGGCCACGAAATGATGCTCGCGTCCCGTAACTCCAACGCTGTGCTCGAGATCGACGTGGACGGCGAGGGCCACCTCGCGATGATCAAGGACGTCCAGCGCCACCCCGTGCGCCCTGAGATCCTGCACATCGACCTGCTGACCGTGCGCCGCGGTGAGCGTGTCGAGGTCGAGGTCCCCGTGACCGTCGAGGGCGAGGTCGCCGCGACCGCCGTGCACAACGTGGAGGAGAACGTCCTGCTCGTCGAGGCCGACGCGCTGAAGGTTCCCGAGAACGTCGTCGTGGACATCGAGGGCCGCGAGGCCGGCGAGCACGTCTACGCCGCGGACGTGACCCTGCCCTCCGGTGTCACGCTCGTGTCCGACCCCGAGCTGCTGGTCATCAACGTGTCCGAGCCCGTGGAGCAGGACCTGGGTGAGGAGCCGGAGGCCGAGGACGCCGAGGGCGAGACCGCGCAGGAGTCGGCCGGGGAGTCCTCGGACGACGAGTGATCCGAGTGATCGCCTGTCCGTAACGGGTTGAGGCGATGTGATGAGCGGCGGCAAGCACCACGTGTGCCTGCCGCCGCCGTCGTCCCCGGGTCCGGACACGGCCCCGGCAACGAACAATCCGACACCCGATACGGTGCGGGACGAACGAGCGGGGCCGCCCCGCCCGGAAGAAGGGACACGAGATGACGCAGCGCACGCTGGTCGTGGGACTGGGCAACCCGGGGGACCGTTACGCGGGGACCCGGCACAACGTCGGTGCCATGGTCGTGGCCGAACTCGCGCAGCGCGCCGGCGTGAAACTCTCCGCTCACAAGGCGCGCGCCGCCGTGGCGGAGACCCGGATGCGTCCGGGGGCGCCGCGACTCGTGTTGGCCCAGCCCCTGAGCTACATGAACGTCTCCGGGGGGCCCGTGAGCGCGTTGGCCAAGTACTATTCCCTGGGCGCGGACGAACTCGTGGTGGTCCACGACGACGTCGACCTGCCCTTCGGCGCCGTCAAGCTCAAGTGCGGTGGCGGGGAGGGCGGTCACAACGGGTTGCGGGACATCACCAAGGCCATGGGCGGGCCCGGTTACGCGCGGGTGCGCGTGGGCGTGGGTCGACCCCCGGGACGCATGGACACCGCGGACTACGTGCTCAAACGCTTCTCCGGCGCGCAGGCGAAGGAGCTGCCCCTGCTCGTCTCCGACGCCGCCGACGCCGTCGAGATGCTCAGCGAGCGGGGCTTGACCGCCGCGCAGCAGTACTTCCACCCGCGCAACCCGGCCTGACCGCCCGGCACGAGTAACGCGCCCGCTCCCCGGATCGGGGGGGCGGGGGGGGGGGGGGGGGCGCGGGGGGGGGGGGGGGGGGCGGGGGGTGCG
>NZ_LZMM01000009.1:0-12700 GCF_001665945.1 Kocuria sp. ICS0012
CGGGGGGGGGGCCCCCCGGAGGGGGGGGGGGGGGGGGGGCGCCCGCGGTCGCGGGGGGGGGGGGGGGGGGGGGGGGGGGGGGGGGGGGGTGGCCCCCCCCCCCCCCCCACGACACGCATCGACTCAGATGTTGAAGCCCAGGGCCCGCATCTGATCGCGTCCGTCCTCCGTGATCCGCTCGGGACCCCACGGGGGCATCCAGATCCAGTTCACGTGCCACTCGTCCACGGTGGGGGCCAGGTTCTGGGCGACCTGTTCCTCGATCACGTCCTGCAGCGGGCACGCGGCCGTGGTGAGCGTCATGTCCAGACGCAGGGAATCGTCATCCTGGTAGGCCAGCCCGTAGAGCAGCCCCAGGTCCACGATGTTGACACCCAGCTCGGGGTCGATCACGTTTTTCAACAGATCCGTGATCTCGGCAAGCGACGCCTGGCCATTGGGACCGGGGGTCTCCGCCGTGACGGTCTCGGTGGAATCGCTCATCGCGACCTCCTCTGAAGTGGTGTGCGGGGACTTACTTGGCGGGGGCCCGCACGTAGCGGTCGTAGCCCTCGTTCTCGAGCTGGTCGGCGAGCTCGGGACCACCCTGGTCCACCACGCGCCCGTCCGAGAACACGTGCACGAACTGCGGCTTGATGTAGCGCAGGATCCGCGTGTAGTGGGTGATGAGCATGATGCCCGTGTTGTCCTCCTGCAGGGCGCGGTTGACACCCTCGGAGACGATCTTCAGGGCGTCCACGTCCAGACCGGAGTCGGTCTCGTCCAGCAGCGCGATCTTGGGCTTGAGGATCTCGAGTTGCAGGATCTCGTGACGCTTCTTCTCACCACCGGAGAAGCCCTCGTTCACGTTGCGCTGCAACATGTCGTTGTCGATCTTTAGCTTGTCCATGGCGGTGCGCACGTCCTTGGTCCACGTACGCAGGGACGGGGCCTCGCCCTCGATCGCCGTCTTGGCCGAACGCAGGAAGTTGGAGGTGGTCACACCCGGGATCTCCACGGGGTACTGCATGGCCAGGAAGAGCCCGGCGCGGGCACGCTCGTCCACGGACATCTCCAGCACGTCCTGACCGTCCAGGGTCACGGAACCGGAGTCCACCTGGTACTTGGGGTGACCGGCGATCGTGGAGGCGAGCGTGGACTTCCCGGAACCGTTGGGGCCCATGATCGCGTGCACCTCACCGGAATTGATGGTCAGGTTCACGCCCTTGAGGATGGGCTTGGTGGTCTCGTCGTCCAGGATGACGGACGCGTGGAGGTCCTTGATCTCCAGAGTTGACATGAAGCAATTCTCCTAGTGTTCGTGCGCACCCGATCGGTTCGCGAGCCGGATGCGGGAAGGTCGTGGATGGGAACTGCCGCGGCGCGTGGGCCGGGCGCTCAGTTCTCGGTGCGGGCCAGCTCGTCCTCGAGGGACGCGCGCAGCTGTTCCTCGAGGGACTCGACGCCCACCTGCTGGATGATCTCGAACAGGAACCCGCGCACCACGAGGCGCCGCGCGTCCTGCTCGGGGATCCCGCGGGACATCAGGTAGTACAGGTGCTCGTCGTCCAGCTGACCCGTGGTCGAGGCGTGACCGGCGCCGGCGATCAGGCCGGTCTCGATCTCGAGGTTCGGCACGGAGTCCATGCGGGGGCCGTCGTTGAGGATCAGGTTGCGGTTGAGCTCGTAGGTGTCCGTGCCCTCCGCTTCCGCGCGGATCAGCACGTCGCCGATCCACACGCCGTGGGCGTTCTCGCCCTGCAGCGCGGACTTGTAGGTCACGCGGGAACGGCACCGGGGCACGGAGTGGTCCACGAACAACCGGGATTCCAGGTGCTGGCCGTCGTCCACGAACGTGAGACCGTACATCTCCACGTCACCACCGGGAGCGGTGAAGCGGGTGGACGGAGTGACCCGCACGAGGTCCCCACCGAGGCTCACGAGCACGTGCTTGAAGGTCGCGTCGCGGCCCAGGCTCGCTTGCTGCGAAGAGGCGTGCACGGAGTCGTCGTCCCATTCCTGGAGCGAGACGACCGTGAGGTTGGCACCGTCCGCGACCGAGAACTCCACGTTCTGGGACAGAACGGCGGAGCCCACGTGGCGCAGCACCACGAGCGCGCGGGAGTTCGTCCCGGCCTCGATCACGATGTGCTGGGCTGCGGGCTCGGCCGACTCACCCGTGATCGTGACGATGACCGGCTCGGTGACCTGCGCGTCGCGCGGGACGCTGAGCACGGTGGCCTCGCGGAAGTTGGACCACGCGTTGGCGGAGACCCGGTCCTCGGGGATGCCCACCGAGCCGATGCGGGAGTCCTCGCGGGAGACCGTGGTGAGCTCCACGCCATCGCCACCGGAGACCGACACGGCCGGGGCGGGCCCGTCCAGGGCGGAGTCGTCGAGTCCGCGCAGGCGCTTGATCGGGGTGAATCGCCAGTCCTCGAGCTTGGTGCTCAGCGGCGGGAAGTCCGCGACGTCGTAGGAGGTGAAACGACCCGCGCGCGAGGAATCCGGGACACCGGAGATGTCACCGTGCTCCGTGTGCCTGATCTCGGGCTCACCGGCCTGGTTACGACCCTCCTGGAGGGTCTCGCCCTCCTGGCTCATCCCGGGAATCGCCACGCGGTCCTCACCGGTGGGGACCCCGTTCACCTGTTCGGTGGTGTCCTGGGCGGTCTGATCAGTGGTGGACATATCAGCCAACGGATCCTTCCATTTGCAGTTCGATGAGACGGTTCAGCTCGAGCGCGTACTCCATGGGCAGCTCGCGGGCGATCGGCTCCACGAAGCCGCGCACGATCATGGCCATGGCCTCGTCCTCGGGCAGACCGCGCTGCATGAGGTAGAACAGCTGCTCCTCGGAGACCCGGGAGACCGTGGCCTCGTGACCCATGGTGACGTCGTCCTCGCGGATGTCCACGTACGGGTAGGTGTCCGAGCGGGAGATCGTGTCCACGAGCAGGGCGTCGCACACCACGTTGGACTTGGAGTGCTTGGCGCCCTCGCGCACCTGCACCAGACCGCGGTACGCGGAACGACCGCCGTTACGGGCCACGGACTTGGACACGATCGACGAGGACGTGTTCGGGGCGATGTGCACCATCTTGGAGCCGGTGTCCTGATGCTGGCCCTCACCCGCGAACGCGATCGACAGCGTCTCACCGCGGGCGTGCTCACCGGTCATGTAGACCGCGGGGTACTTCTGGGTGACCTTGGAGCCGATGTTGCCGTCCACCCATTCCATGGTGGCGCCCTCGTGGGCGATCGCGCGCTTGGTCACCAGGTTGTACACGTTGTTCGACCAGTTCTGGATGGTCGTGTAGCGCACCCGGGCGTTCTTCTTGCAGATGATCTCCACCACGGCGGAGTGCAACGAATCCGTCTTGTAGATCGGCGCGGTGCAACCCTCGATGTAGTGGACGTAGGAGTCCTCGTCCGCGATGATCAGCGTGCGCTCGAACTGGCCCATGTTCTCCGTGTTGATGCGGAAGTAGGCCTGCAGCGGGATGTCCACGTGCACGCCCTTGGGCACGTACACGAACGACCCGCCGGACCACACGGCCGTGTTCAGTGCGGCGAACTTGTTGTCGCCCACCGGGATCACGGTGCCGAAGTACTCCTCGAAGAACTCGGGGTGCTCCTTCAGCGCGGTGTCCGTGTCCATGAAGATCACGCCCTGGCGCTCCAGGTCCTCGCGGATCTGGTGGTACACGACCTCGGACTCGTACTGCGCGGCCACACCGGCCACCAGACGGTTGCGCTCCGCCTCGGGGATGCCGAGCCTTTCGTACGTGTTGCGGATGTCATCGGGCAGCTCCTCCCAGGAGCCGGCCTGCTGCTCGGTGGAGCGCACGAAGTACTTGATGTTGTCGAAGTCGATCCCGGACAGGTCCGCACCCCACGTGGGCATGGGCTTGCGGTCGAAGAACTTCAGACCCTTGAGCCGCAGCTGGGTCATCCAGTCCGGTTCGCTCTTCTTGGCCGAGATGTCCCGGACCACTTCTTCGTTGACGCCGCGGCGCGCGGAGGCACCGGCGTCGTTCTTGTCGGCCCAGCCGTACTGGTACTGACCGATCCCCTCGAGCTCCGGGTTCATCTCCAGGATCTCGGAAATCGTGGTGTCACCTGACGTGTTGCCCGCGGTCTCCGCGGGCACAATGCGCTCGGTCATGACAACCCTCCCTGTCGTGCGGTTGTGTGGTTGGTGGAATTCGAGTGACCCGCAGTGCGCAGTTGCAGCGGGACGTGTGTGGTGCAGACGTGGGCGCCGGCCGCCATGGTGGACAGCCTGCGGACGTCCACGTCCAACAGTTCGGAGATCAGTGCGGTTTCCTGTTCGCAGAACTCGGGGTACTCGCTCGCGATGTCCTGGATGGGGCAGTGGCCTTGGCACAGTTGCGCCGAGCGCAGCGTAACGCCCTTGGGTCCCCGCGGGGTCACGGTGGTGTGCGAGGCCACGAAGCCGTCGCGGCTCATGGCCGCGGTCAGGGCGTTGAGGCGGTCGTCGACGTCGGGCCCGGCCGCCTCGACCTGCGGGCGGTAGCGTTCGCGCATGCGCTCGATCTGCTCGGCGACGAACGCTTGCACGAGCTTCTCACCGCCCACGCGCTGCATGGTCTCCAGCGCACGGTGTGCGAGTCCGAGGTAGTCGTGGCCAAGCTGTTCGTGGCCTCCGGGGGCGACGACGTAGCGCCGGGCCGGGCGCCCCGCGCCCGATTGCGCGCTGCGCAGGGCGGAGACCTCGATGAACTGTTCGGCCTCGAGCGCGTCCAGATGGCGCCGGACGGCGGCGGGGGTCAACCCCAGGTCCTTGGCGATCTGGGCGGCGGAGATGGGACCGTGGGCGAGCACCAACGAGAGCACCCGGGAACGGGTGGTGTCATCCTGGTCCGTGCGGACCGCACCGCGGTCCGTGGCAGGTGAACTCATGCTCGGTACAACATCCTTCGAGTGATGACGGTTGGCTCGGGGCGCGGCGTCCGCGTCGATCCCACCGGGTGAGCGCCATGCAGCGTAAAAACCCTCGTGGTGGGACACGCAATACATAACGAGGGTATGTCCTAATCCATTCCCGGCCAAACGGCTCCGATAGGGGAACCGGGGCCTAAGACCCTTCGGCGAACCCTCCAGCCAGTACCGGGACGGACGTTCTAGACTATCCGGGTGCAGATCCACCCCGACCCCGCTCCCACGTCCCCGGCGACCGCGACCGACACCGGTCCCGCCCTGCACATCGAGAACCTCGTGAAGACCTTCGAGGGCCGGGGTGAGCCCGTCCGGGCCGTGCGCGGGCTGAGCCTGGCCGCGGAGCACGGGAAAATCACCGCCCTGCTCGGGGCCAACGGGGCCGGCAAGACCACCACACTGCAGTGCGCCCAGGGGCTGCAGCGCCCCACCTCGGGCAGCGTCCGGTTGCTCGGGGAGGACCCGTGGCACGCCTCCCCCGCATTGCGGGCGCGCGTGGGCGTGATGCTCCAGGACGGGGGTCTACCGCCGTCAGTGCGCCCCGGGGAACTGTTGCGCCACGTCAGCCGGCTCTACGCGGACCCCGTGCCCGTGGTCGAACTCGTGGAGCTGCTGGGCATCGAATCGTTCCTGACCACGGGGATCCGGCGCCTGTCCGGCGGGCAGAAGCAACGCGTGGCCCTGGCCGCGGCCCTCGTGGGCCGCCCGGACGTGCTGTTCCTGGACGAACCCTCGGCGGGGTTGGACCCCCGCTCGCGCCACATCGTCTTCGACCTGATCCGGCGCCTGCGGGACAGCGGGGTGTGCATCATCCTGACCACGCACCTCATGGACGACGCCGCCCGCCTGGCCGACTACGTCTACATCGTGGACCGGGGCACGATCGCCGCGCAGGGAACCGTTGCGGAACTGGTCAGCGCCGAACGCCACGCACCGCTCGTGATGAGCATCACGCTCGCCAAGGAGCACGCCGGTCTGCTGCGCGCGGACCCGCCGTGGCGCACCCCGCGGTTCGACGACGTCGAATGGAGCGTCCAGGACCGTACCGTGACGCTAACGGGCCCGCTGGACGCACCACGGATCCGCGAACTGACCGCGTGGGCCACACAGAACGACACCTTGCCGGAGGCGCTGAGCGTGCAACCCCGATCCCTCGAGGACGTCTTCCTGGAAGTCTCCGGGGGGAATGCCCCGTGAGCACCTCGACCCACGAGTCCTCGGTGACCGCAGCGCCGTCGTCCCCCGCCGGGGCCGCGTCCCTGCCCCGGCGCGTGCTCGCTCAGGCGCGCTTCGAGACCATGACCATGATCCGCAACGGCGAACAGTTGCTGCTTCTGCTGATCCTGCCCGTCATGGCACTCGTGGCCCTGACCGTGACCGACCTGTTGGACGGCTACCGCGTGGGGGACGCATCCCGCGTGGACGTGGCCGTGCCCGGGATCCTGGTGCTGTGCGTGATCTCGAGCGCGTTCTCCGGACAGGGGATCCAGACCGGTTTCGACCGTCGCTACGGGGTGCTGCGCTACCTCTCGACCACTCCCCTGGGTCGCGCCGGGCTGATCGCGGGCAAGCTACTGGCCATCCTGGCCGTGCTCGCGGTGCAGTACGCGGTGATTGCGGCCGTGGCCGTGCCCCTGGGCTGGCGGCCGTCCTGGGAGGCCGTGCTGGGGTCCGTTCCCCTGCTGATCCTCGTGGCACTCGCGTTCACCGGGCTCGGCATGCTGATTGCGGGGACCCTGCGCGCCGAGGCGACCCTGGCCGTGCTCAACGTCGTATGGGTCGCGCTCGCGGCCGCCGGCGGCGTCCTCTTCCCGGTGAGCGTGCTGCCCGGGTGGCTCTCGTGGCTCGTGGCGTGGCTGCCGTCCTCCGCGGCCGGTGAGGCGCTGCGGGAATGCTTCCTGATGGGTAGTGTCTCCCCCGTGCCGCTGCTCGTGCTCGCCGCGTGGGCCGTGCTCAGCTGGGCGGCCACGGTCGCCTGGTTCAAGTGGGTGTGAGCTCACCCGCGTGAGCCCGCTGCGCCCAGGGGTTTCCCACGCTGTTCTCGCTACACTGGAGGGGTCCCATCCCCTCTGCCCTTGGATGCTCCGTCATGTCTGATGTCGCCCGCCGCACCGCCACCGATTCGTTCTGGTGGCCCGCCACCGTGACCCCGTGGGTGCGGGGACTCGCGGTCGCATCCCTGCTGACCAACTCGCTGTTAATCCTCACGGGCGGGCTCGTGCGCCTGACGGGTTCCGGGTTGGGCTGCCCCACGTGGCCGCGCTGCACCGCCGACTCGTGGACCAGCACCCAGGAGATGGGCGTGCACGGGCTGATCGAGTTCGGCAACCGCCTGCTGACGTTCGTGCTCACCGTGGTCGCGGTGCTCACGTTCCTCTCGGTGCTCAAACTGCGTCACGAGCACCCCAAGCTCTTCCGCCTGGCGCTGTTCCTGCTGATCGGCATTCCCCTGCAGGCCGTGATCGGCGGCATCACCGTCCACGCGGACCTGCACCCGCTCGTGGTGGGGGTGCACTACCTGATCTCGGCCATCATGATCAGCCTGGCCACTCTGCTCGTGCTCAACACCCGCCGGGACGGGCTGTCGGTGGTCGCATACGAGCAGCGACCGGGGCAATTGCACGGCTCCCGCTCCGCCGCACGCGTGCTGGGGGCGCTGACCGGTGTGCTCACCGCCGTGATCCTCTACCTCGGGACGCTCGTCACGGGCACGGGCCCCCACGCCGGGGACGAGGACAGTGCGCGGCTCACATTCGATTCCGTGATGATCGCCCGGGCGCACGCCATCCCCGTCTACCTCCTGACGTTCACGGTGATCGCGGGCATCGCCCTCACCGTCGTGAAGTCCCTGCCGCGGATCCTGCGTAACGCGTACCTCATCATGGCGGTCGTCATCGTGGCCCAGGCGATGCTGGGGTACTACCAGTACTTCAACGGGGTCCCGGTTCCCGCCGTGGCCCTGCACATGGTGCTCTCGGCCGTGCTGATCTGGGCGGCCACGCGGGTGGTCTCGTTCAGCGTCTACCTCGCACAGGACACCCACGAGTACGCGGCACCCATCGACGAGCCCGCCGACGACGCCGCTCGCGCCACACCCGCGCACACCGTGCGCTGATCGCGAGGCACCGAGCTTATTCTGCGACGAAGGTCGCCGAAGGTGCGGACGAGCGCAGTCGCTCCACGGCGTCCGAGAGCAGCCGCTTGCTGTGGGACGGGATGGGCAGCAGGGGACGGCGGGGAGCGCTCGTTCGAACGCCGCACACCTCCGCCAACGCGTAGAGCACCGACAGGGGCCGTTCCTGACTCATGAGGTGCATGAGGGGATGCAGCGCGGCGCTCCAGGCTGCGGCGTCGTCCGCGCGACCCTCCGCGACGGCGCGGTGGAAGGCCACGAACTCGGGCGCGAGCAACGCCGCCATGCCGCTGTGCCACGCCGCGCTCGGGTACTCGTCCACGATGAGTTGATCGCGGCTCACACCGTGTACGGTGCCCGGTTCGGCCTGCTGCGCGAAGAGCAGCTGGCGGGAGTGGAAGAGCCGACCGGACGCCGCGGTGTCCTTGAACGCGACCACGTTGTCCAGCCACGACAGCTCCGAGGCCAGTTCCACGGGGTAGGTGAACCCGGTGGTGGTCGGGTTGTTGTACAGGCACAACGGCAGGGACATAGCGGAGGCGACCGTCTCCACCTGGTCCGCGATCTCCTGGGATACCAACGGGATGTAACTCACGGGGCTCAACACCAGGCCGTCGGCACCGTTGTTCTCGGCGGAGTACGCGAACTGCATGACCTCCCGCGTGGTGATAGCGGAGATCCCCACGCCCACGGGCGTCCCCGAGCCCGACGCCGCGTCCACGGCCGTGCGGACCACCTGCGCCCGTTCCTGGGGGTCCAGGTAGGCGAACAGACCGGAGGTCCCGAGTACCACGATCCCGGACACTCCGCTGCGCGCGAGCCGCGCGACACTGCGTTCGAGGGAATCCAGGTCCAGCCCGCCACCGGGGAGCAAGGGGGTCACGGGGTAGGCGATCACACCGGAGAAGGTCATCGAGAACATGGACCCATTTTAGGTGACCCTAACCAGCTTTCCAGGACACCCAGCCCGTGCGTGACGTCGAGAACGAAGGGCGGACGGCGTCGTCGTCCGTGGTAACGCCCGGGCGGGATCCCGCACGCTGGAGCGGGCCGGGCGAGACGCAAGCCCGAAGGGCTCCGACGGGAACGGCCCGGGTCAGAAAATGGGCCCACCCAAGAACGGGTCCAGGGCCACGCCCACGAACACGAAGGTGATGTAGGCGATCGAGCCGTGGAACACGTACATGGCCTGCTTGAGCGTGGGCTTGCCGACGCGGGCCAGGCCGTAGAGCTTGTGGCAGTGGTACGTGAACCAGCCGCCGGAGATCAGGGCGATCACACCGTAGACCCACCCGGCGTCACCCACGGGGATCAACAGCAGCGAGCAGATCACGGTGGCCCACGCGTAGAGCACCACCTGGGCGCCCACGGTGCGCGCGGTGTCCACCGCACCGAGCATGGGCACGCCGGCGCGGGAATAGTCCTCCGCGTACTTCATGGACAGCGGCCAGTAGTGCGGCGGGGTCCACAGGAAGATGAACGCGAAGAGCACGAATGCGGGCCACTCAAGGGTCCCGCGCACCGCGGCCCAGCCGATCAGTACGGGCATGCACCCGGCGATCCCGCCCCACACGATGTTCTGCGCGGTGCGGCGTTTGAGCACGATCGAGTAGAACACCGCGTACAGGGCGATGGCCACCACGCCGAGCACACCGCACAAGACGCTGACCCCCAGGGTCAGCCACGCGACGGACACGACCGAAAGCACCCACGCGAAGATCAGGGCCTCACGCTCCCCCACCTCACCGGTCACGAGTGGGCGCTTGGCGGTGCGCCGCATGAGCCGGTCCTCGTTGCGGTCGATGTAACAGTTGAACGCACCCGCCGCACCGGCCGCGAGCGCGCCGCCGATCAGGGTGTTGAGCACGAGCAAGAAATCGGGGACGCCCTGCTGGGCGAAGAACATGGTGGGCACGGTGGCCACGAGGAGCAGTTCGATGATCCGGGGCTTCGTGAGCGCCACGTACGCTTTGAGCTTACGACCCAAGGTCATCCGGCCCTGATACCCCACGGGCTCCACGGTCCCGATGCGGGTCCCGGTCACTCCGTGTCCGTGCGGCGCGTGGGATCCGTGGGATTCCGGGTGCGTCGCGGTGTCAAGGTGATTCACGGAATCAATGCTCCAAAGAACGTGGGTGGCCCGGCCGTGCGCCGGGAGTGCCTGGGGCGGGCGCGCCGCACGCGCACCGATACCCGGTCATCAGTATAGCCGCCGGTCCCGGCCCACGCCGGGGTGATGTCCGGCACGCGCTTGTGCCCGTGGCGCGGGCCGCGGTCGTCCCTGCCACGCGGCGTCCCACCGGACTAAGGTTGATCCCGGAACATGCGTTCCGGGCCGATCGTCGCGGCCGAGTCCGCGGCGGAGTGTTCCGGATCGTGACCGCACAACCCGTCTAGGAAAGGGGCGCGTCACCGTGCCGAACCTCGATCAACCGTTGAACTGGACCGAGAAGGACGCCCGTGCGGTGGACACCGCACGTGTGCTCGCCGCGGACGCCGTGCAGAAGGTGGGCAACGGCCACCCCGGCACCGCCATGTCCCTGGCCCCGGTCGCGTACCTGTTGTTCCAGAAGATCATGCGGCACGACCCCTCCGACGACCGCTGGACCGGGCGTGACCGGTTCATCCTCTCCCCCGGTCACACGTCCCTGACCCTGTACCTGCAGCTGTACTTCTCCGGCTACGGCCTGGAGATGGAGGATCTCGAGTCCCTGCGCACGTGGGGTTCCAAGGTCCCGGGCCACCCCGAGTACCGCCACACCACGGGTGTCGAGATCACCACGGGTCCGCTGGGCCAGGGGCTCGCGTCCTCCGTGGGTTTCGCGTACGCGCAGCGCTACACGCGCGGTCTGTTCGACGCCGACGCCGCTCAGGGCACCTCCCCGTTCGACCACACCGTGTTCGTGATCGCGTCCGACGGTGACCTGCAGGAGGGCATCACCTCCGAGGCGTCGTCGCTGGCGGGCACCCAGGAGCTCGGCAACCTCGTGGTGATCTACGACGACAACAAGATCTCCATCGAGGACGACACCAACGTGGCGTTCAACGAGGACGTCCTCAAGCGCTACGAGGCCTACGGCTGGGACACCACGCGCGTGGACTGGCGCAACGGCGGCGAGTACCAGGAGGACGTGCAGGGGCTGTACGACGCGATCGTCGCGGCCACCAAGGTCACGGACAAGCCCTCGATCATCGCCCTGAACACCATCATCGGCTGGCCCGCCCCCACCAAGCAGAACACCGGTGGCGTGCACGGTTCCGCGCTGGGCGAGGACGAGGTCGCCGCGACCAAGAAGATCCTGGGCTTCGACCCGGAGAAGTCCTTCCAGATCGAGCCCGAGATCTTCGAGCACGTGCGCGAGGTCGGCGAACGCGGCAAGCAGGAGCGCGCGCAGTGGGAGAAGTCCTTCGCCGGCTGGCGTGAGGCCCACCCGGACAAGGCCGCACTGTACGACCGGATCAAGAACGAGGAACTGCCCGAGAACTACGAGGACGCGTTCCCCACGTTCCCGGCGGGCAAGGCCGTGGCCTCCCGCAAGGCCTCCGGTCAGGTCATCAACGCCATCGCGGACACCTTCCCCGAGCTGTGGGGCGGTTCGGCGGACCTCGCGGGGTCGAACAACACCACGATCGACGACGCCAAGTCCTTCATCCCCGAGGCCCGCTCCACGGCCCAGTGGTCCGGTTCCCCGTACGGCCGGGTGCTGCACTTCGGCATCCGTGAGCACGCTGCCGCAGCGATCGTCAATGGCATCGTGATGAGCAGCCAGACGCGCGCCTACTCCGGCACGTTCCTGATCTTCTCGGACTACCAGCGTCCCGCCGTGCGCCTGGGTGCGCTCATGCGCGTGCCCTCGATCTACGTGTGGACGCACGACTCGATCGGCCTGGGTGAGGACGGTCCCACGCACCAGCCCGTGGAGCAGCTCTCCGCGCTGCGCGCGATCCCGGGACTCGACGTCGTGCGCCCCGCGGACGCCAACGAGACCTCCGTGGCGTGGCGAACCATCCTTGAGCACCACGAGCACCCGGCCGGGATCGCCCTCACACGCCAGGACCTGCCCACGTTCGCGCGGGAGGACCTTCACCCGGATCACGACGGCGAGAAGTTCGCCTCCGCCGAGGGCGTGGCCCGCGGTGGATACGTCCTCGCGGACACCGAGGGCGCCCCGGACGTAGTGCTCATCGGCACCGGTTCCGAGGTCCAGCTCGCCGTCGAGGCCCGTGAACAGCTCAAGGCCAAGGGCGTGGCCGCCCGCGTGGTGTCCATGCCGTGTCGCGAGTGGTTCGACGCCCAGGACGAGGACTACCGCAACTCCGTCATCCCATCCGACGTCAAGGCCCGCGTGAGCGTGGAGGCCGGGATCCGGATGTCCTGGAACGACCTGCTGGGCGATGCCGGACGCGCCGTGTCCCTCGAGCACTTCGGCGAGTCCGCCGACTACCAGACCCTGTACCGCGAGTTCGGCATCACCGCCGAGGCCGTGGCCCAGGCCGCCGAGGAGTCCATCGCCGCCGCTCGCTGAACCCCGTCCCACGTCGCCGGCGGCCCGCGCGGGCCCCCCGCCCCGCCCCCGCCCCCTTCGACGTGAAGTGAGGACATCATGACGACTCCCACCCAGAAAC
>NZ_LZMM01000010.1:0-1329 GCF_001665945.1 Kocuria sp. ICS0012
CCGCCCCCGCCCCCCCCCACCCCCGCCCGCTTTAAACACCCCCCCCCCCCCCCCCCCCCCCGCCTCCTTTTTTTCCCCCGCGGTTGGGTGGCCCGTTAATCCCCCCCCGCCCCCCACTACCGCCAGGACGCGCCCCAAGCTGAGGGCGCCTTTTCGTTCTCTCCTATGGCCGGTCAGGAAAAACAGCTGGCCGTGAACCCGGTGCCAGGGGTTCCACAGCACCCTCCGTTGACGGCGCGTCGAGCTGGAGGAAGCGGGGGCCACCATCACCTCCGCCGAGTGGCAGACGCCCATGACCGCACTCATCGCTGTGGGCCTCATCCACGGCGAAGGTTTCCGTACCGCCCCCCAGACCAGCCCCTTGGCATCTTCCGATCAAACCCCTGAGGCATCGGAGAGCACCGGTCGGCTGCTCGAGTGCGTCCGCGAGCTGGAAACCGAGGCCCAGGAATGGCGCCGGCGCGCCGAAGTTGCTGGAGCACGAGCCGAAGAGCGCCGCCGAGCTCTCGACGCCCTCCAGATCGCGAATGAAACCGAGCGCATGGCGCTGCGCACGCTCACCGGGCAGAGCTCCCACATCACGCAGGCTCCTGCTACTCCAGAACCTGTTCGTCCCACCCCGACGGCAGAGCCGGAAACGTCACCGGAACCCGCAGCCCCTGTGGCACCGCCCGAGCCACGCCGCGGGGTCTTCTCCCGCTTTTTCTCGGCCTAAGCCCAGCTACAGGCCCCGCCCGTGGTCTTCTCGGTCGGAGCCGGGACGAGGAAGGTGCTGCACCTGTTCCAGGGGATGGGCCGGGACCACCCGCTGTTGCTGCTCGGGCTTCGGGGACTGCCTCCGAGGTGCTGGGGTGTCTCGTTCCACGACCTTGCGGATCTGCTCCCACTCCGCGCGGCGGGCCGTCACCACCTGAGCCTGCTGCTCCTGCTGCTGACGCACCGCGAGCACCGAACGTTTGCCCCGGCCCGCCTGACGGCGCCGCGGCGCGGTCTGCAAATCGTGCTCCAACTTTAGGCGGGTGCACGCGCTCTGGGCCGCGCGCCGGTCGTTGCGCCCGTGCCACACCGTCCCCTCGTCGCTGACCCGGCACACCACCACATGCACACGGTCATCGGCGTGGCAGACCATCACCCACGGGTGCTCCTCGAAACCCATGGGATGCGAGACGTCTCGTCCGGAAAATTTGCGTCCGCATGATTCCGCGGATCGGGGTGTCTCGCATCTTTGTGCTTTATCCATGCCTCTAGAATTGGATACTCAACGTTGGTTGCGAGACAGATGGGGTGGACATGGGGAAGTTGATCGGCTACGCCCGGGTGTCGACACGG
>NZ_LZMM01000011.1:0-25395 GCF_001665945.1 Kocuria sp. ICS0012
TAAGAGACAGGTTCGCGCTGCGGGGGCGGGGCGGTGTACTCCCCGTCCACGACCACGGTCTCCGGATCCGGTGCCCGCTCCTGCGACTCGGCGCTCGTGGGCAACTCGGTGCGCGTGGGCGGGCGGTACGCGGACCCCGAGCGTTCGGAGCGGTCCGCGCCGCGGTTGGCCATCATGACCGCGAGCCACGGCAGGATCGCAGCGCCCAGCACGAGCAGGATCCGCGCGATCAGGTTGTCGATCAGCACCACTCCGATGATGCACACCACGCGCAGCGCCATCTGGAAGGAATAGACCTTCATGCGGTGTGCCATGTCGGTGGTGTGCGGATCCGCCGCCGAGGTGATCGAATGAACCTCGGTGGAACCATGCGACTGCGGCTGGGAACGTGAGATGGGAACCGGTCCTTCGGCGAACGATCTGGGGGTGTACCCGCGGGGCAACACTGCCACGGCTGACTGTGAGCGTTCTGAGCATTGTCTCACCGTTGTGTGTGGCGCCCAAGCGGGGGATGTCCGCCGGTCAGAGGCCGGTTAGGATGCTGTGAGGTCTTGATACGAGGGTGGGCTTCCCCGCCGCGCCCGCCCCTCCACGGAAGGTTCCATCATGTCTGACCAGTCCTCCGCCGCTCGCACCGTGCTCGTCACCGGAGGCAATCGAGGTATCGGCCGCGCGATCGCGGAACGGTTCATCGCCGCCGGGGACAACGTGGTGGTCACCTCGCGCTCCGGTGGGGACGGACCCGACGGCGCGTACACCGTGCAGGCGGACGTCACCGACACCGCCTCCGTGAACGCGGCCTTCCGGGAGATCGAGGGGAAGTTCGGTCCCGTGGAGGTACTCGTGGCGAACGCCGGGGTCACCAAGGACACCCTGTTGGTGCGCATGAAGGACGCCGATTTCCAGGACGTGATCGACACCAACCTCACCGGCGCGTTCCGGGTGGTGCAGCGCGCGACCAAGGGGTTCATGCGACTGAAGCACGGCCGGATCATCTTCATCTCGTCCGTGGTGGGGTACACGGGCGCGCCGGGTCAGGTGAACTACGCGTCCTCCAAGGCCGGCCTGGTCGGCATGGCCCGCGCCATCACCCGCGAACTCGGTTCCCGCGGGATCACCGCCAACGTGGTGGCCCCCGGCTACATCGACACCGCCATGACCCATGAGCTCTCCGACGAGGTCAAGGACAACTACCTCTCCATGATCCCGGCCCAGCGTTTCGGGCACGTGGAAGAGGTCGCCGGAGCGGTGGAATACCTTGCCTCCGACGCCGCGGCCTACGTCTCCGGCGCTATCATCCCCGTAGACGGCGGGTTGGGCCTGGGGCACTAATACCGCCGACTCCCGCACCCGCACCCCTCGAAGGAGAAACCGCATGAGTTCAGTGGCAGGCAAGACCGTGGTCATCACCGGATCCTCGCGAGGCGTGGGCGCGGACACCGCCAAGATCCTCGCCGGTGAGGGCGCCAACGTGGTGGTCAACTACCGTCAGAAGGCCCCCCGGGCCAACAAGGTGGTCAAGGAGATCACGGAGGCCGGCGGCCACGCGATCGCCGTGCAGGCGGACATCACGGACGCCGAGTCTCGCGCGGGTCTGTTCCGTGCCGCCGTGGA
Source organism: Kocuria sp. ICS0012 (assembly GCF_001665945.1). NCBI lineage: Bacteria > Bacillati > Actinomycetota > Actinomycetes > Micrococcales > Micrococcaceae > Kocuria > Kocuria sp. ICS0012. The sequence goes on from NZ_LZMM01000011.1 coordinate 1,615, forward strand.
CGAGTTCGGTGGCGTGGACGTGCTGATCCTCAACGCCTCCGGGGGCATGGAGACCGAGATGGGTGAGGACTACGCCCTGCGGTTGAACCGTGACGCCCAGAACGACACCCTGACCGAGGCCCTGCGGACGCTTCCCCAGGGTGGCCGCGTGGTGTTCGTCACGAGCCACCAGGCACACTTCATCAACGACGTGGAGACGATGCCCGAGTACGAGGCCGTGGCCAAGTCCAAGCGCGCCGGGGAAGACACCCTGACGGCTCGCGTGCCCGAGCTGCAGGACAAGGGCATCGGCTTCGTGGTGGTCTCCGCGGACATGATCGAGGGCACCGTCACGGCCACGCTGCTCAACCGGGCTCGCCCGGGAGCACTCGATGAGCGCCGCGAGGCCGCCGGGAAGCTCTACACCGTCAATGAGTTCGCCCAGGAGATCGCCGCGATGGTCACTGCGGACGTCCCCACCGGTCACGTGGAACTCGTGGGTGGCGCGGAGGACTTCCTGGCGCAGGCAGGCCGGTAGCACCCGCACCGGGCCGTGCTCCCGCGGAGTGCGCGGTCCGGCCCCGGTCGAGTTCGAACGGACCGCGCAACTGTGGTAGGTTTCTTGTCGTTGCCACGGGCCGAGAAGGTTTCCGGGAGATCGGAAACGCCGCGGTTCGGACACCTGCGCGGGTGGCGGAATAGGCAGACGCGCTAGCTTGAGGTGCTAGTCCTCGTATTAGAGGGTGGGGGTTCAAGTCCCCCCTCGCGCACACGATTCGGGAAGCCCCCAATCCGGAGACATGAGTTCCGGATCGGGGGTTTTTCGCATGCCCGCCCGAACGCCCGGGGCGGGATGCGCTAAGTACATCTGAGGCCCGAAACCACACCAGATCAGCCGTGGAGCCTGCCGTATCGGGGCGCAGATGTATGTGGGCCGGGGCGGACCCGGTCAGGCGTCGGCGGTGCCCTCCGCCGGCTAGTGCCCTCTGCGGTTCTGCGCGGCCACCGAGCGCCAGCGGCGAAACGCGATGATCGTTGCCACGACACTCACCAGGCACGCCACACCGAACACGATCAGGTGTGCCCACGTGGGATCCGTGGCCAGCGCCCCCAGCCCCACGAGGGCCACCTGTCCGGGGATCACGGTCAGGGCACTCGCGGAGAGGAACACGCTCTGGGGGATTCCCAACGCACCGCATCCGTAATTGACCGGCCAATAGGGGATCCCGGGGGCCAATCGCAGCGTGGCCACAGCCTCGAAGCCCGCCCCGGCGAGGTAGTTCTCCACGGTGTCCGCGTGCTTGCCCATTATCTTGCGGGTCGTCTGCTTCCCGAGTCCCCGCGCGAGCCAATAGCCACCCCAGCCGCCGATCAGCGCGGCCACGACGGAGAACACGCTGCCCAGGGTCGCACCGAAGAGCACGCCGGCCGTGACCGCCATGATCGTCACGGGGATCGGGGTCATCGCCACGATCGCGTAGATGAGGATGAACACGAGCCAGCCAGCCCAGCCGTAGCCCTCAATCGTGGCCTCGAGTTCGGCCTGGCTCGGCAGGTGCACGGTGAACGCGAGCCACACCATGAGCACGAGCACCAGGATCAGTGCGGCGTTACGGGCCCACGTGACCCAGCTGCTCATCGAGTCGCCGTCGTCCGGGCCGGAGGATGCGCTCGACGCCTCCCCGGCCGAGGAGTCGTCCGGGGAGGGCTCGGGCTGGAAACGGGTGGCCACGGGCACCCACTGTACGACCAGCATCCACGGGCGCGTGTTTGTGGCCCCCGATGACCGCGAAGGTGACGGGTGTAACCCCTACGATGGGAGCAGCTGCCCGCAGCGCAGCGTCATCGGAGTCGACCCCGCGGGGGCACGACCGGTGACCACCCCCGCGCCGAGACCCCACAGGTGAGACATGCCCAGTAGCCCCACCCGCCCCGTCCCCGAGCACGCGGAGGACACCAAGAGCGCCGGACCGGACGCGGGCGGAAAGCGGCCGGGGTGGGTGCGCCGGCTGATCCCCGTGGTGCTCGTGCTTGCGTGGCTGGGGGTCATGGGCGTGGGCGGACCCACGTTCGGCAAGCTCTCGGACGTGGTGTCCAACTCGCAGACGGACTTCCTGCCCGTGGACTCGCAGGCCACACAGGTACAGGACCGGCTCGGAGAGTTCCAGGACTCGGACGGTGTGCCGGCCATCGTGGTCATGGAGTCCGAGAACGAGATCACGCCGCGGCAACTACGCGCGATCGGGACGAACACGCAGGCCCTGGGTGAGATCCAGGACGTCCTGGAGGTCTCCCCGCCCATCCCGAGCGAGGACGGCAAGGCCGTGGAGATCATCGCCCTGGTGAGCTCGGAGGCGGACACCGGCACCGTGGTCGAACACCTGCGCGAGCGACTGGCCGAGGACACCCCCGAGGGACTGTCGGTGGCCGTGACCGGTCCGGCGGGACTCGTGGCGGACCTCTCGGCGGCGTTCGCGGGTATCGACGGGCTGCTGCTGATCGTGGCCCTCGTGGCAGTGCTCGTGATCCTGGTGATCGTCTACCGCTCGCCGCTGTTGCCGTTCCTAGTGTTGCTCACGAGCGTGGGCGCGCTGTGCGGGGCGATCATCACCGTCTACTTCCTGGCCCAGCAGGGCTGGATCGATCTCAGCGGGCAGACGCAGGGGATCATGTCGATCGTGGTGATCGGTGCGGCCACCGACTACGGGCTGCTCTACACCGCGCGGTTCCGCGAGGCCCTGCACCACACGCCGTCGCGCTGGACCGCGACCCGTATGGCCTGGAAGGGCACCGTGCCCGCCGTGCTGGCGTCCGGGACCACGGTCATCGCGGGTCTGTTGTGCCTGCTGTTCTCCGCCCTGACCTCCAACCGCGGCGTGGGCCCGGCCACCGCCATGGGCGTGGTCTTCGCGATCCTCGCCGGTCTCACGCTGCTGCCGGCGCTGCTCGCCCTGTTCGGTCGGGTGGCCCTGTGGCCCAAGATGCCGCGCGTGGACGAGAACCCCGAGACCCACGAGCAGGCCATGAACCCCTACGACCACAAGGGGCTGTGGCCCTCCGTGGCGCGCCTCGTGGACCGGAGGTCGCGCGCGGTATGGCTCGCGTGCGCCGTCGTGCTGGGCGCCGCCGCCGTGGGCGCGAGCCAGCTCGACGCGGACGGCGTCCCGCAGTCCGAATTCGTGCTGGGGGAGTCCGAGGCCCGCGACGGTCTGGCGGTCATCGAGCGTCACTTCCCGGGCGGCGCGGGGGATCCCGTGTACGTCCTGGCCCCGCAGGAGGACGCCCAGGCGGTTGCCGAGCGGTTGTCCCAGGACGACGACGTCGCGTCCGTCGCGTTCACCGCCCAGGACTCCCCAAACGGGACCCTGCCGTATCCCACGCCGCAGGGCGGACCCCTGGCGAACGCGGAACCCACCGTGAGCAACGGGGACGTGCTGATCCAGGCGACCCTCACCTACGCGTCCGACTCCGAGGAGGCCCAGGCCACGGTCACCCGCTTACGCGACGATCTCGCCGGGATCACCCCCGGCTCGAAGATCGGCGGGACCACAGCCGTGCAGGTGGACACGATCGCCGCGTCCGAACGTGACCGCGCGCTGATCATCCCCATCATCCTGGCGGTGATCCTGCTCATCCTCATGGTGTTGCTGCGCAGCATCCTGATGCCCGTGCTGTTGATCGCCACCACCGTCCTGTCCTTCGTCTCCGCGCTCGGCGTGGCCACCCTGGTATTCCACCTCATGGACATCAACCAGGCAGACCCCACCGTGCCACTGTTCAGCTTCGTGTTCCTCGTGGCGCTGGGGATCGACTACAACATCTTCCTCATGAGCCGCGTGCGCGAGGAAGTCGTCACCGCGGGCCACCGCAAGGGCGTGCTGGCCGGACTCATCACCACCGGCGGGGTCATCACCTCCGCGGGCATCGTGCTGGCCGCGACGTTCGCCGCGCTGGCCGTGCTGCCCATCCTGTTCCTGGTGCAGCTGGCCATCATCGTGACGATCGGCGTGCTCATGGACACGATCATCGTGCGCTCGCTGCTGGTGCCCGCCCTGGCCCTGGACATCGGCCCCCGCTCGTGGTGGCCCTCGCGCGTGGGCACCCCCGGGAAGCACCGCGCCCTGCCGACGACGCCGCGCTAAGCCTTCCTAACGCCGCACGGCTTACGTGCCCGCGGCCCGGGAACGGGCCGAGCGGCGTCGTGCCGGTGCCTTCTTTGTGCGCGCTTCCGCGGGGCCGATAAACTGCGACCATGTCCCAGAACTGTGCTGTCGTCGCCCTGGCCGTGTCCCCGGAGGACGGTGCCACCGAAGCCGTCCTCGACGCCGTGGAACGTGCCGGTGCCGTGGTCGAGACGCACAACTGGGTGCGGGTCACGGGGACCGCGTCGGACGGGCAGGCTGCGGACGTGGAGGGCTACAACGCCCTGACCGTGCGCGTGCAGACCGAGGACCCGCAGCAGTTGCGCCGCGCCTTGCAACCGGACCCGCAGCGGCAGTTGCTGCCGGGGATCGACCTCAACGTGGTGCCGCACACCTGGTTCGACCAGTCCCGCAAGAAGCTCGTGGTGCTGGACGTGGATTCCACGCTCATCCGCCAGGAGGTCATCGAACTGCTCGCCGCCCACGTGGGCCGCGAGGCGGAGGTCGCCGCGGTCACGGAACGCGCGATGCGCGGTGAGATCGACTTCGCGGCGTCCCTGCGCGAGCGCGTGGCCGTCCTGGAGGGACTGCCCGCCTCGGCGATCGACGACGTCGCTGCCGCCGTACGGCTCTCACCCGGAGCCAAGGTGCTCGTGCAGACCCTGCTGCGCGAGGGACACGCGGTGGCCGCGGTCTCGGGCGGCTTCAGCCAGGTGCTGGACCCGCTCGCGGCGCACCTGGAACTCACCCGCGCGGCCGCCAACGAGCTCGAGATCCAGGACGGCGTGCTCACGGGACGCGTGGCCGGGCGCATCGTGGACCGCGCCATGAAAGCGGAGGTCATGGGGCAATGGGCCCAGGAATTGGGCGTGGCACCGGAGGACGTCATGGCCGTGGGGGACGGCGCCAACGACATCGACATGGCCCGCGCAGCCGGGCTGTCCGTGGCGTACCGGGCCAAGCCCGCGCTGCGGGAGGTCGCGGACACCCAGGTGAGCATCCCCAACCTGGACGCCCTGCGGTTCTTCCTGGATCTGTGACCGAGCCGGGCTGCCACGGAGCGCCGGACCGCGAACCGGCGCGCGCGGGGCACTAGAGTTGCCGTCATGAGTTCAGTGCTTGATCTGGTGGACGTCACGGTGGTCCGCGGCGAGAAGACCCTGTTGGACGGCGTGAACTGGACCGTGCGGGACGGGGAACGGTGGGTCATCCTGGGCCCCAACGGCGCGGGTAAGTCCACGCTGTTGTCGATCGCCGCCGCCCGGTTGCACCCCACGCGCGGCATGGTGGACATCCTCGACGAGATCCTCGGCGCGGTGGACGTCTTCGAGCTGCGCCCGCGGATCGGTGTGAGCTCCGCACCCCTGGCCGGTCAGATCCCGCATGCGGAGACCGTGGCCAACGTGGTGCTCACCGCGGCCTACGGCGTCACGGGGCGCTGGCGCGAGGAGTACGACGACGCCGACGTCCAGCGCAGTGCGGAACTGCTCGAGGCCTGGGGCTTGGGGGCCCTGCGCGAGCGCACGTACGGCACCTTGTCCGAGGGCGAGCGCAAGCGTGTTCTGATCGCCCGCGCCCTGATGACCGACCCCGAACTGTTGTTGCTCGACGAACCCGCCGCCGGTCTGGATGTGGGTGGCCGCGAGAAGCTCGTGCAGCGCCTCGATGAACTCGCCCGGGACGAGGCCGCCCCGGCCACGGTCATGGTGACCCACCACCTCGAGGAGGTCCCGGACGGGTTCACCCACGCGCTGTTGCTGCGTGAGGGTGCCATCGTGGCAGCCGGTCCGGTGGCGCAGGTGATGACGCAGAAGAATCTCTCCCACACCTTCGACATGCCCCTCAAGCTCGTGCGCGTGGCCGATCGTTACGCGGCGTTCGCCCGCTGATCCGCCTCCATGCTGACACTGTCCTCCGCCATGGTCCCCACGGAGTTCTTCGGTTCCGGCGGGACCGTGGGCTTCGAGTGGTGGCAGGTGCTGCTGATCCTCGTGGCCGGGTTATGGGCCGGGACGATCAACACCATCGTGGGGTCCGGCACGCTCGTGACGTTCCCGGTGCTCGTGACCATGGGGGTTCCCCCGGTCACGGCGTCCATGTCCAACGCCATGGGGCTGATCGCCGGTAACCTCACCGGCGCGTGGAGCTACCGCAGTGAACTGCGTGGGCTGACCCGCACGCTGTTGAAACTGCTGCCGTGCTCGATCCTGGGCGGTGTGATCGGCGCTTCCCTGCTGCTGCACCTGCCCGAGGAAGTCTTCGGTGTGGCCGCGCCCGTGCTGATCGTGGTCGCGCTGCTATTCGTGGTGTTCCAACCCACGCTCCAGGCCAAGGTCCGCGAGCGCAAGGAACGTCAGGCCCGGGACGCCGCGGCCGGCGGCCTGGATGCCCCGCAGGCGGGGGAGGCGGCCACGGGCACCGAGGCCGTGGACCGGTCCCCGCAGCCCCTGATGTTGTACGTGCTCGTGTTCTTCGCGGGCATCTACGGCGGGTACTTCGTGGCCGCGCAGGGCGTGTTGCTCGTGGGCATCCTGGGTGTGTTCCTGCTGGCCCCGCTGCAATCAGCGAACGCGGTCAAGAACGCCCTGGTCGCGGCGGTGAACATCGTGGCGGCGGTGTCCTACGTGCTGCTCGCATTCGACCGGATCAACTGGTGGGTCGTGGTGTTCATCGCCCTGAGCTCCACTCTGGGGTCGTGGCTGGGCGCCAAGATCGGTAAGCGGCTGTCCCCGGTGGCGCTGCGCGCCGTGATCGTGGTCCTCGGTCTCGTGGCGCTGATCAACATGGTTTCCCAGTTGTTCTGACCCTTCCTCGTCCCCCCTCCTGTCGTCCGACGGGTCCCGTTCTTCCGAAACCCAGTCCGTTCAAAGCCTTGTTCCTCCGATTCCCAGGATGTCCGTGAGCACTCCCGCGCCCCTGTCCGAACGCATCGTCCCGCTGACCGACCCCGCGGACCCGCGCGTGGCCGACTACACGAGCCTCACGGACGTGGCCCTGCGGCGTCGGCTGGAACCCGAGCGCGGGCTCTACCTCGCGGAATCGTCCAAGGTGCTGCGGAGAGCGCTCGACGCCGGCCACCGACCGCGCTCGTTCTTCATGACCGAGAAGTGGCTCGAGGGGCTGCGCGACGTGCTCGAACGCTACGACGTGCCCGTGTACGTGGGCTCCGATGACGTGCTCGAGCGCATCACGGGGTTCCACCTGCATCGCGGCGCGATCGCGGCCATGCAGCGCCCCGAGCCCCTCGAGCTCACCGAGGTCCTCGCACGGTCACGGCGCGTGGCGATCCTCGAGGACATCGTGGACCACACCAATGTGGGCGCGATCTTCCGTTCCGCCGCGGCCCTGGACGTCGACGCCGTTCTGGTCACCCCGCGCTGTGCGGACCCCTTGTACCGCCGCGCGGTGCGCGTGTCCATGGGAACCGTGTTCCAGGTCCCGTGGGTGCGCCTGGAGCACTGGACCGCGGATCTGCAGGAAGTGAAAGACGCGGGGTTCCTCACGGCGGCCCTCGCCCTGTCCGACGACGCCGTCACGGTGGACGAGCTCGCGGCCGAGCACCCGGAGAAGTTGGCGTTGATCCTCGGGACCGAGGGCCAGGGGCTGAGCGCGGCCACGCTGCATCACGCCGAGCGGCACGTGATCATCCCCATGAGCCACGGCGTGGACTCGCTCAACGTGGCCGCGGCGAGCGCGGTGGCGTTCTGGGAGACCCGCCCGCGAGGGTGACCGCCGCGATTTCGTCCGGGTGCCACCCTGGACCATCTCGTTGCCCCGCACCGCATGCCCACCCATGAACGTCCAGGCATCCTAAGGCCACCCACGAGTTTCTGGGCACCCCGAGGCCATTCGCGGGGGTCTTTCGTGGCCTCGGAGTGCCTCGGAGTTGCTGGACGGCGCGGGGGTGGCTGGGAGTGGCGCGGGGCGTGGGGGTGCCCCTGCGTCGGGGTGACCCTGAGCCGTCGGCGGATACGGGCTGGGAATGACCGCAGGGCGGTTCCCCGGGAAGGGAACCGCCCTGCGGCGTTGTCGATGTCCCTCACGTGGGAGGGGCGACCGGGGGTAGGGTCAGCGGGTGGTCCACACGCCGCGCTGGGGGGTCCAGTGGGCGGTCACGCCGTTGGAGAAGCGCTGGAGCACCTCGCCGCCGCTGCGGTACTCATCCGTGACGGGCCAACCCCATCCGCGTTCGAAGCCCGCGCGCTTCCACGCGCCACCGATCCCGCCGGTCTCCTTCACGGCATGAGGGCCCGTGGCGGGGGTCCACAGCACCTTGGTGAGCGAGGACCCGTTGCGGAAGAGCTGGTAGGCGCCGCCGGGGACCCGGCGCTCGTCCGAGCTGGGGTACCCGTAACCGCGCTCGCGGCCGGCGGCGATGAACCTGGAACCGATGGCCGTGGGGTTCTCCACCACGTAGGCGCCCGTGGAGCGGCTCCAGTAAATGGTGGTCTTGCGTCCGTTCTTCACGAACTCCTGGTAGCGACCACCGTTGGCGGCGTTGGCCTCGTTCATCACGGGGTTGCCCCACTTGGCGGCGCCACCGGTGGCACGCCACTTGGAACCGATCCCACCCGCGGCGGTGTAGGACGCCTGGACGGTGGTGCGAGGCGTGACGGCGCGCACGGCGGCGGCGGGGTCCAGGTTGAGCGAACCCAGCGGGCCGCTCGCGGTGGAGGTCAGCAGCTGCTCGATCCGCGCAGGGGTGATCCCGGGGTCCCGCTGCTTCATGAGCGCCACGGTGCCGGAGACCAGCGGGGTGGCCATCGAGGTCCCGTAGAGGTTGCCGTAAGTAGGAGCACCCGGGACCGTGGTGCCGGAGTTGAACGTGGAGAGCATGGGGTTGGCGACGGTTCCGCCCGGGGCCAGGATGTCCACGACCGCGCCGGTGTTGGAGTAGCCGGCGGTGTAGCCCGTGGTGTCCGAGGCGCCCACCACGATGGTGTTCGCGCAGTTGGCGGGAGCCGTGCCACCGGCGTTGACCGAGCTGTTGCCTGCGGCCACGACCACGGGGACCTTACGGCTGACCGCGGTGTTGATCGCGTTTTGCATCGTGGTGCCGCACTGGCCCGGGTAGTTCAGGGACAGGTTAATCACGGACGCGGGATTGCGGTTGGCCGGCTGTCCGGCCACGGGAGCACCCGCGGACCACGAGATGCCGTCCGCGATGTCCGAGACCCACCCGTTGGTGCACTTGCCGAGCACGCGCACGGGGAGGATCTTGGCGCCGGGTGCCGCGCCGCTGATCCCCGCACCGTTGTGGGTCACACCGGCGGCGAGACCGGCCACGTGGGTCCCGTGCCACGAGGAGTTGCGGGCTCCAGCGGAGCACTCGCCGGGAGCACTCCAGTCGCCCTCGTCGCGGGGGTTGGCGTCACGCAGGTCGTAGTCTCGGGAGAGGTTCGTGTCGTTGATGAAGTCCCGTCCGGGCACCACCTTGGAGTCCAGGTCCCCGTGCGGGGTGATCCCGGTGTCCAGCACGGCGATGGTCTGTCCGTTGCCGCGGGACATGTCCCACGCGGCGGGGAAGTTCACGCCGCCCTGCTGGGGGAGCAGGCTCCACTGGAACTGGGTATAGGTGTCGTTGGGCACCCAGGACGCGGAGGCGAGCCGGTCCGCTTCCGCGTATTCGACGGCGGGGTTGGCCTGGATCTCGCGCACGAGGTCCTTCTGCTCGGACTCGTCCAACTCGCGGTCCAGTTTGATGACGTCCGCTCGCGTGGTGGTCTGCTTGACGTGTTCCTCGACCTCGGGGGTCTTGGTGTCACCCAGTGCCTGCTGGGCGGCGGTGTCTACGACCTTCTCTTTGGCGGCCTCCGGGGCCGCCGTGTCGCGGAACTTCACGATCACGCGATCGGATTCGGTGGGCGGGTCGGAGGGCACCGTGGCGGCGGGGGCATCCGGGCCGGCGGCCGGGTTGGTGGGTGCGGCCACGGCGGGTTGTGCGGTCAGTGCCAATGCGGCGGTGACGGCGAGAGGCAGGACCGCGCGGCGCACCAGGGCGCCCATGGAACCAACCGACGGAGGAGTGGTGGCGGGGGGCAGGGGGGAGTGCAGGTGTGTAGAACTCATAGGTGGGGGAGACCTTTCGGTGGTCCCGGCACGAAAGAGGGGGGGAGCACCGGAACCTGGGGGGATAGAGCCTCGACCATCCTAGGGGAGAGATCACATTTTGATGACGATTGCATGTTTCATGTCCCCACGTGCCCGCACACGACAACGCCCGGCCCACCGAAGGGTGGACCGGGCGTCAGGGGGAGAAGTCGGACTTACTTGCCGGACTTCCCGAAGTTCGCGAACCGCTGGTTGAAGCGCTCCACACGGCCAGCGGAGTCCATGATGCGCTGCTTGCCGGTGTAGAACGGGTGTGACTCGGAGGAGATCTCGACCTCAATGATGGGGTACTCGTTGCCGTCCTCCCACGTCTCCGTCTTGGGGGAGGTGGCGGTGGAACGGGTCAGCACGACCTTGCCGGACGCGAGATCGCGGAACAGGACCGGGTGGTAATCCGGGTGAATGTCAGCCTTCATGGTGTCAACCTTCTGTAGGTGTCTGGATTTTGCCAGGCACGGCGTTGCTCGGATGCGGCGCACCCGAACGTGGGCACACCAACGCACCATGATACGCCCGTGGCGACGCACAGTCGATCCGGGCCGCGCGCATCCCGGTACGCTGGGCCCGTGAGGACCTCCCCCCGCCCTCCCGTCACCCCCGGGCGCACCGCACCGTCACCCGATCCGTCCCGTTCGTCGCAGACCCCCGCGCTCTCCGGGCCGAGCACATCGTCCCTCCCACACCGCACGCTCCCGGTACGACGCCGCGCGCTCGCCGTCCTGAGCACCGTCCTATTGTGCGCGACCGCCTGCGCGGGACCGCAGCCCGACCCGTCCGCAAAGCCCGCACCCGAGCCCACCGGACCCGTTCCCGGGGTGGTCCGCAATGCGCCGTTGCATGCCGTGGACCCGGGCCTCGTGGCGGCCGCCCGGGACCTCCCCGAGACCTATCCGGGCAGTGCACCCCGCAAGGATGATCCCACCGCGCGGGTGACGCTGGGCCGGACGAGCCCCGGGGACGAGGACTACCGGCACGGTTCCGTGGGGCTGTCCTTGGAGTCCACGGACCTGGCGGACCCTCGGTTGGGGGAGGACAATCACGACCTCATCTCGATCCTGCAGTCCCTCCATGAACCGACCCTGCGCTTCGGTGGCAACTCCACGGACCGGCGCTTCTTCTTCACCTCGACCGACGAACCGATCCCCACCAATTGGCCCCTTGCCAAGGAGGAGAAGATCACGAAGGTCACCCCGGCGGACCTGGAACGCGTCGCGGCACTCGCGCACCGCACGGGGACGTCCGTGATCCTGAGCGCCAACCTGGCCCGCTACGACCCGGACCGGGCAGCGGATCTGGCCGCACACGCGCGTGCGGCGTTCGGGGACCGGCTCGTGGGGCTGATGATCGGTAACGAGCCCAACGGGTTTCACCGGGGCTCGGACGATCCCCTCAACGTCAAGGGACCGGAGTGGAACCGGACGGTCTACGCTCGTCAACTCACCGCCTACGCCCGCGCGGTGCACCGGAAGGTTCCGCACCTGCGCATCGTGGCACCGGGGGCCTATTCCGATCCGTGGTGGGAAGTCGCCGCCGGGGCCCCGGGCACGGCTCCCTTCGCGCTCGCACTGCACCAATACCCACTCTCCGAGTGCGGGACGCGGTGGACCCGGCAGAAGCCCACGGTGACCAACGCGGTGGCCCCGCAGACCCGCGAGCGCGTGGACGCCCTGGTCTCCCGCGCCCGCTCCGTGGCGGACGAGCACCGCGTACCGCTGTGGATCACCGAGACATCGCTGTCCTCGTGCCCCGGCGGGAACCAGATCACGGAGACCCTGGCCGCCGCCGTCTACCAGGCCGACTACTCCGTCCGGGTCCAGGCGCTCGCCGCGGAACGGGTCACCGCGCACTCGTCCCTGGGCCCGTGCCACGGTGGCCCGCCCATGTCCCCGCTGTGCTCGGACGGCACCGTGGGCTCGCCCGGCGAACGCTTCGGGCTGCGCGCCAACGGCCTCGCGCTCGCGTTGATCGCGAGCATTCCGCAGGGCACCATGACTCCGGCGCGCACCGGGTCCGAGGACCTCACGGCGTTCGCGGTGACCCACGCGGACGGGAGCACCTCGCTCGTGCTCTCCGACTTCCGGGACCCGGCCACCGCGGGCCCCCGCACCACCACGGTCACCACGCCCGGGCCGGTGCAGCGCGTCACTCAGTCCCAGTTGCGCGGCGGCTCGTGGCGCGCCACCGCCCCGGTGAGCGACGCCACGGACGCCCCGGGCTCACCCGACGGCGCTACAGCCGGGGAGCAGGCGACGGACGACGCCGCACCGGGGGCGGCGTCGTCGTACCCCGCGGACCCGCGCGTGCACCTGAGCGTGGAGAACGCGCTACGCTCCTCGGCCGACGGCGCGGTGAGCGTGGACGGCTACGGCCTGCCCATCACCCCGCCCGCCGACCGACCCGAGGTCGCGGGAGTACTGCCGGGAGCGACGTCGTTCGCGGTCTCGCTGCCCGCCGGCACCACCACGGTGCTTACCATCGAGACGGAACACGCCACGGCCCGGCCGAGCGCCACCGCGTCGCCCTCCGGGGACGGGACCCCCGCCCCGCAGGTCACACCGGGGGTGCCCCGGGCCACCACACGCAGCGGAGGTCAGTGAATGAACACGACGAGCGCACACGGGGAGTACAAGGTCCCCGGCGGGAAAATGGTGGTCGCGGACTTCGACGTCACGGACGGACACCTGGAGAACGTGTCCATCAACGGGGACTTCTTCCTGGAACCGGACGAGGCGCTCGCGGACATCAATGCGGCCCTGACCGGTCTGGCCGAGGATACGTCGCCGCAGGACATGGTCGAGCGGATCGAGGCGGCCGTGCCGCGCAACGCCGTGCTGTTCGGCTTCGACGCGCGCGCCGTGGTGATCGCGGTGCGCCGAGCGCTGGCCCGGGCCACGAGCTGGTCCGATCACGCGTGGGAGGTGATCCCCGCGCAGGTGCGCCCCACCCTCGAGAACCTCGCACTGGACGAGGTTCTCGCCAAGGAGGTGGGCGCGGGACACCGCCATCCCACGCTGCGGATCTGGGACTGGGACGAGCCCGCCGTGGTAATCGGATCGTTCCAGTCCGTGCGCAACGAGGTGGACCCGGAGGGGGCCGCGCGTCACGGGATACAGGTGGTACGCCGGGTCTCCGGGGGTGGGGCCATGTTCATGGAGGCCGGTAACTGCATCACGTACTCGCTGTACGTGCCGCAGACCCTGGTGGACGGGATAAGTTTCGCGGATTCCTACCCGTTCCTGGACGCGTGGGTCATGCAGGCCTTCGCGGACCTGGGGGTCGAGGCGTTCTATGTACCACTCAACGACATCGCCACGCCCCAGGGCAAGATCGGGGGAGCGGCGCAGAAGCGCTTCGCCAACGGCGGGATGGTGCATCACGTGACCATGAGTTACGACATCGACGCCGAGAAGATGACGGACGTGTTGCGCATCGGCAAGGAGAAGCTCTCGGACAAGGGCACCCGCTCCGCGAAGAAGCGCGTGGACCCGTTGCGACGCCAGACGGGGCTGGCCCGCCGGGACGTGATCTCGGCGCTGACCCGCACGTTCACGCAACGCTACTCGGCCGGTGTTGGTAAGGTCTCAGACAGCGAACTCGCCGCCGCCCGGGAGCTGGTGGAGCACAAATTCGGGACCGAGGGATGGATTCACCGCGTGCCGTAGGTACTATGTGCGATAGCAATCAACGGCTTCGCTGACCGACGGCCCGCCCCCCCGGGGGACGTGATCCCCAGCGTCGCCGTGGCGGCAGCGTTGTCCGGTGAGTGTCGCTCGATTCCGACCCCCCACCCACGGAGTGCCACGTGTCCATGAACCAGTTCGAGTTCGACGAAGAACAGTCCCGCCCGCGCGGAAAACACACCGGACGCAACATCCTGCTCACGGTGCTGGCCCTCCTGCTGGTCGTGGGCGTGGTCGCCGGTCTGTTCGTGTGGAACCTGGGTCGCAACTTCGATCGTGGGGCCTCGACCCTGGAATCGGCGTTCCCCGAGGAGTCGGCCCGCCCGGCCAAGGGCTCCGCCCAGGACGCCGGCACCACCGTGTTGCTCCTGGGTTCGGACAAGCGCCCCGACGGTGTGGACCCCAACGTCACCGGCTCCCGCGCGGACTCCATCATGCTGCTGCACATCCCCGAGGACGGGGGGCAGATGTACGTCATGTCCATCATGCGCGACACGTGGGTGGACATCCCCGGGGCGGGGGAGTCCAAGATCAACGCCGCCCTGGACCACGGCGGGATGCCGCTCATGGTCGAGACCATCGAGCAGAACTTCGGGACCCGCGTGGACGAGGTCGCGCTCGTGGACTTCGCGGGCTTCGAGGGCCTCACCAACGCCCTGGGCGGGGTAACGGTCAACGTCCCCGAGGCCTTCACCTCCCAGGACGGACACCGCTTCGAGGCCGGGCCCCAGGAGCTGAGCGGGGAACAGGCGCTCGCGTTCGTGCGGGAGCGCTATGCGTTCTCGGACGGTGACTACCAGCGGGTGCGCAATCAGCGCGCGTACCTGCAGGCCATGATCAACAAGCTTGTCAGCGCCGGCACCCTGACCAATCCGCTGAAACTCAACGAGGTGGTCAAGGAGATCTCCCCGTACCTGACCGTGAGTGACGGCCTCACCTCCGGGTGGATCGCCCAACAGGCCCCCAAGCTCGCGGGCCTGAGCAGCAGTGACATCCACATGTTCACGGTGCCCAACAACGGCGTGGGCACCTCCGCGGACGGCCAGTCGATCATCGTCGCGGACACCGACGCCATGCAACGGATCGGCAAGGCCATCTCCGACGGCACCCTGGACCAGTACGCCACGTCCCTGGACCAACAAGGCCAGTAACCGCTCGACCACCCCCCATCCCGACTCGTGACCCCCCGCGAGAGGCCCATGAACCGCACACAACCCCCCGCAACCGGTACCTCACCGGGTGAGCAGCCTCCGTTGAGGGTGCTGCTCATGGCCAGTTCCTACTGGCCCGAGCACTCGCCGCCCCAGCGGCGGTGGTACTCGCTCGTGAGCCACCTGCGGGAGCGGGGGTGGACCGTGTCCGTGGTGTGTCCCGTGGCGCACTACGGGGCGGGCCCGGACTACTCGACGCAGACGCGCGGTCGGGCGTGGCGGCGGCAGGCGGGGTTCCTGGGTGAACACATCTACCGGGTGCCCTACGTGTTCCTCGGGGACAATCGTGCCGGGAAGTTGCTGGACCAGCTCGTGAGCGCGGCCGCGTCCGTGGCGCGCGGGCTGTTCACGGGCCGCCAAAACATCGTGGTGGTCACGGCGCCGTCGTTACCGTTGCTGGCGTCCGCGTTGCTCGTGGCGCGCGTCAAGGGGATCCCCCTGGTCGTGGAGATGCGGGACGCGTGGCCCAACCTGGCCGAGGACGCCTCCCTGGTGCGCGGCGGGTCCAAGTCCGTGGTCAACCGCGCCGTGGTGTACGTGCAGAACCGCGCGGACCTCGTGGTCACGGTGACCCAGGGCTTCGCGCGCACCCTGCGCGAACGAGGGGTGCACAACGTGGTCACGGTGCGCAACGGCATCCTCCTGGAGCGCACACCGCAGCTGCCCCCTCCTCCGGCACGACGGCGCGGGCTGCGGGTGCTGTACCTGGGCAACCACGGCGAGTCCCAGTCCCTGGACCGGCTCATCCGCGCCGCCCACCTGGCCGGGGACTCGGTCCGTCTCACACTCGTGGGTCACGGCAGCCGCAAGCCCGCACTGCAGCAGCTGGCGCGCCGGCTCGGCGCCAACGTGGAGTTCCTGCCCCCGGAGTACCGCGAGCGCGTGTTCGAGCGTTATCGCGACGCGGATTCGGTCGTGATCTCCCTGCGTGACGACTGGAAGTCGTTCGAGGACACCATCCCCTCCAAGACCTACGAGGTGCTCGCCGTGGGCCGGCACATCACCGCGGTCGTTCGCGGCGAGGCCGCCCACGTGCTCACCGACGCGGGCGAGGGGGACATCGTGGCCTCCGATCCCGAGCGGATCGCCGCGCTGTGGCGCGCGCTCGAGGCCGACCGTTCGCGGCTGGTCCCCAGTGGGTCCGGCCGGGAATGGGTGCGGCACAACGCGGACTACGCGGACCTGTCCGTGCAGTACGATCAGCACCTGCGCGCCACCGTCCGCGAGTATTCCCGCGTGTGCGGTCAGGGCGTGCTGCCCCGCCTGGGCAGGCTGCTGCGTGCCGTCACGCGCGGCGTCGCGGGGGCGGGTTCGCGCGAGTCGCCGTTCACCGCCCGTACGGCCGACGGCGGCGCTGCGCAGGGTCGTCCCGCCGCCGAGGCGGATTCCGGCACCCCTGATACCGACCACGCCTCTCGACGCCAGGGCGTCGCGGACGCGAGCCGCGGGGGCGTCGAGCGGATGGCCTCATGAGCTCACGGCGGCGCGAACGGTCCCGTGAACTCGCGGTCAACGCGTGGCTCACGGCTCGCACGATCGGCCAGCACGTCACCGACGACCCCGTGGTCTTCTGGTTGCAGGTCTCCCGCCGGTTGCCGCGGCGCTGGGTCGCCCCCGCGGCCCACGTCCTCTCACGGGTCCCCGGCCCGCGTTGTCTCGCCGCCCGGGCCACCGCCCTGCATGTCCTGGGGGACGACGACGCCGCTCGCGCCGCCCTCTCCCGCGCCCTCGCCTCTGCAGGGGATTCGGAGCTCACGACGCAGGACCCGGGTCACGAGCACCGGGAACATGCAGGGCCGGACCAGACGCGTCCGGGCCCGCCGCGGCCGAGAACGGCGCTGAGCTCCCTGGCGCGGGGGAGCAGGAACGGGGACACAGCGGCGTCGTTACGCGGCGGCGCGGAAGTGGCCCTGAGCATGGGGGACACCGGCCTCACCGCGAGCTTGCTCGCCGCACTCCCCGCCGACCATCCGGGAGCGGCTGCGACCCGCGCGCGCCTCGAGTGGTACCACGGCAACGTGGACCGCGCCGTGGAGGTGCTGGGCGACGCCGAGGCCCTCCGGCGGGCCACCCGCGGTGAACGAGCCCTCGCGCGCCGCCTGGCCGCCGAGCGGGATCTGCTGGGCGACTTCTTCCCGCGGCTGGAACCTGTACGCGATTACCGGCCCAGGGACCGCACCGTGCTCTACGCCGTGACCAACTCCCTGCCGCACACTGCGAGCGGCTACGCGCAGCGCTCGCACTCGTACCTCACCGCACTGCGGGACGAGGGGTGGGACGTCCACGCCATGACCCGCCCGGGGTACCCCGTGCAGGTGGGCAAGGTGCTCGCCCGCCACACCGACGTCGTGGACGGCATCCCGTACCACCGCGTGCTCCCGCGGCGGCTGTCCGCGACCGCCACGGGACGTGTGCAGCAACACGCGCACGCGCTGCTGGAGCTCGCGCTGCGCACGCGGCCCGCTGTCCTGCACACCACGAGCCACTATGTCAACGCGTTGGCCGTACACGCGGTGGCCCAGGCTTTGGGTATCCCGTGGGTCTACGAGGTTCGCGGACTCCTCGCGGACACGTGGGCCGCGACCCGCCCGCCGGAGGCCCTCACATCCGAGCGCTACGAGCGCTTCCAGGCTCGCGAGGCGTGGGCCGTGACCACCGCGGACCGCACCGTGACGCTGGGCATGGAAATGGCCCGGCGACTCGAGGAGCTGCCTACACCGGCATCCGCCTCCGAAAACCCCCTACGCGTGGACCTGGCACCCAACGCCGTGGGCGGGGCCCTCGTGGAGAACGCACCCTCCCGACACGACGCCCGCGCCGCCCTGGGCCTCGCCCAGGAGACGTTCCTGATCGGCACCGTGACCTCCGTGGTGGACTACGAGGGCATTGATGACCTGTTGCGCGCCGCGGCCCAACTGCGCCCGCACATACCGTCCCTGGCGGTGCTCGTGGTGGGGGACGGCGTGGCCCGCCCCACCCTGCAGCGGCTGGCCCGCGAGCTCGGTCTCCAAGACGTCGTGACCTTCACCGGCCGCGTGGACCGAGCCCTCGCACCGCAGTACACCGCGGCCCTGGACGTTTTTGTGATCCCGCGCAAGGACCGCTCCGTGACCCGCGCGGTGACCCCCCTGAAGCCGGTCGAGGCCATGGCTGCGCGCACCGCCGTGGTCGCAAGTGATCTGCCCGCCCTGCGCGAGAGCGTGCGCCACGACGAGACCGGGCTGCTCACACCGCCCGAGGACCCGGACACCCTTGCCGAGACACTGTTCGGCCTGGCCCGGGACCCCGAGCGCCGCGAACGCCTCGCGAACGCCGGACGGGACTGGGTGGTCGCACACAGGACGTGGCGGGTGATCGCCCAGCAGGCCTCCACGCGGTATGGTGAATTGAATGAAGACGTCCCCCGGACAGCGATCTACCCCCCCCCCGAGGAGACCGGAGCATGACTAGCAACACCGCCCAGGTCAGCGGGGGACTCGGGCAACCGGAGGACCGCACCGTCGAGACCTTCGACCCCACCGCGATGCACGCCGTGGGCGCCCGCCCGCCGCTGCGCAAATACCTCAAGGACCTGTGGGGCTCCCGTCACTTCATCCTCTACGACGCCCGTGTCCGCCTGGCCGTGAGCCAGGACCACACCCTGCTGGGCAAGGCGTGGATCGTGCTCAACCCACTGCTACTGGGCTTTACGTTCTATCTCATCTTCGGGCTGCTGCTGCGCACTGGACGCGGCATCGACAACTTCGTCGCGTTCATCGTGCTCGGACTCACGATGTTCATGTACAGTTCCCGCTCCGTGGTCTCGGTCTCCCGCTCCATGACCTCCGCCAAAGCGCTCGTGCGCGGGTTCATGTTCCCGCGTGCCGCGCTCACGCTGTCCATCGTGGTCCGGGACGCTCTGACCCAGCTCTACGCGCTCGGAGCCATCCTGGTGTTCCTGCTGCTCGTCCCGCCCCTGGAGCCGATCTCGTGGACGTGGCTGTTGCTCATCCCGGTGTTCGTGCTGCAGACGATCTTCAACTGGGGTCTGGGCATGCTCCTGGCCCCGGCGGTGCACCGGATCCCGGACGTCTCCAACATCCTGTCCTTCTTCATGCGGCTGTGGATGTACGCCTCCGGGATCTTCTACGACCCCTCGCGCTTCGTGGACGACGAGCGCATTCTGGCCCTGTTCCACTTCAACCCCCTGTACCAGGTGCTCTACATCAGCCGCGATCTGGTGCTGCGCGCGCAGGTTCCCAGCTGGTCCTCGTGGGCCGTGTTGGTCACGGCATCCCTCGGGATCCTGATCGTGGGGTTCCTGGTGTTCTGGCGCAACGAGGAGAGCTACGCGGATGAACGCTAGGCACGACGACGTCACGTCGCACGCCCCGGGTATGTCGGGCGTTTCCGCGCAGCGCCTCAGCGGTGTGCCCGCCCCCGGCGACGGCGCTCCCGCACCTGCGCGGGAACCCGGCGCCGGGCCCGCCGTGGTGATCGACCACGTGAGCATGATCTACAACGTCACGTCCACGGGCGGTGGGGACGAGGTCCCGGTCTCCGCGCCGGTGCGATGGGCCCGGCGAGCGCTCGGGCGGCCCCCGATCGTGCGTAACCTGGCCGTCCACGACGTCACGCTCGCGGTGCACCAGGGCGAGTTCGTGGGGTTCATCGGGCGCAACGGGTCCGGGAAGTCCACGCTCATGAACATCGTGGCCGGGCAGATAAATCCTACGTCGGGGCGGGTCTACTCAGTGGACACCCCTGTGAAACTGGGGGTCAACGTCTCCTTGGTGCCGGCGCTGTCCGGGGAGAAGAACATCCGCCTGGGGTGCCTGGCGCAGGGTATGCACCCGCGCCGGGTGGACGAATTGTTGCCCGAGCTCGTGGAGGTAGCTGCGCTGGGCAAAGCCATCCACTGGCCCATGAAGGCATACTCCTCCGGGATGGCCGCGCGCTTGCGGTTCGCCGTGGCCACCGCCACAGACCCGCACATCCTCATCCTGGACGAGGCTCTGTCCACCGGGGACGCCCAGTTCCGCGAACGCGGGCAGGCCCGCATGGCCCAGATCCGCGAACAAGCCGGGTGTGTGCTGTTCGTGTCCCACTCGATGAACGAGGTACGGGAGATGTGCACCCGGGTGGTGTGGCTGGACCAGGGGGACACACTCATGGACGGGGACCCCGAGACCGTCACGGAGGAGTACGAGCAGTTCATGAAGCAGCTCGCCGCCGGCAACAACCTGGCCGCCCACAAACGTAAGTTCGAGCTGATGGATCGGCTCGTGCGCACCGAACTGCGGGAGGTGCACGCGTGAGTCCCCGCTTGCTGACCGGTGATCTGCGCACCCAGTTGTGGCACCTGCGCCACGGCGGGGTGTCCCAGTGGCGGACCTACCGGCGCCGGGCGGGACTGCCCGCGGGACCGTCCGCGAGCGCCGTCGTCACCGGAGCCGGCCGCGACGCCGCCTCCGCCGGGAACGACGGCGCGCAGCGCACGGTCTCGTTCGCGGCGCAGGAGTGGCCCGAGCGCGAACCGGTGCGCGGGGACCTCACCGCCGCGGTGATCCTGGACGACTTCTCCTTGCGTGCCTTCCACTACGAGTGGCACCAGGTGGCGCTCACACGGCGGAACTGGCGCGCCGAACTGGCTGCGCAGCCCGTGGACCTGCTGTTCGTGGAGTCCGCGTGGCACGGCAACGCGGACGAGTGGCAGTACCAACTCACCGGGACCTCGGGCGTGAAGGAGTCGATGCGCGAGCTCGTGGCCCACTGCCGCGAGCAGGGGATCCCTACGGTGTTCTGGAACAAGGAGGACCCGCCGCATTACGACGACTTCCTGGAGTGCGCGCGACTGTTCGACACCGTGTTCACCACGGACGTCAACAAGATCCCCGACTACCTCCGGGACCTGGGACACGAGCGCGTGGGGGTGCTGCCCTTCGCCGCGCAACCCGCCGTGCACAACCCCGCGCGGCCCCGGCACGGGTTCCACGAGCGGGACGTGGCCTTCGGGGGGATGTACTTCGCCCACAAGTTCCCCGAGCGGCGCGAGCAGATGGACGTGCTGCTCGGCGGCGCACATGATGCCTCGGCGAAACTTGACAGGGGGCTCGAGATCTTCTCCCGCTACCTGGGCCAGGACGAGCGCTACCAGTTCCCCGAGCCCCTGGACCAGCATGTGGTGGGCTCGCTGGGTTACGACCAGATGCTCACCGCCTACAAGGCGTACCGGGTCTTCCTCAACGTGAACTCGGTCGTGGATTCCCCGTCCATGTGCGCGCGGAGGATCTTCGAGATCACCGCGTGCGGCACTCCCGTGGTCTCCACACCGTCCGAGGCCGTGCGACGGTATTTCTCCCACGACCAACTGTCCGTTGTTGCGGACCGCGAGCACGCCGCGGACGTCATCCGTGCCCTCGTGCGCAGCCCGGAACTGGCAGATCGCATGGTACACCGCGCGCAGCGCGAGATCTGGGCGCAGCACACCTACACGCACCGCGTGGAGACGATCGTGGAACGCGCCGTCCCGCAGCTCGCCGTCGCCCGCACCCGGCCCAGCGTCACCGTGTTGCTGTGCACCAACCGCCCGCATCGACTCCCGGACGCCCTGCGCGGGATCGCGGCCCAGGTGGACGTGGAGCTGGACGTGGTGCTCGTGGCCCACGGCTTCGACCCGCGGGCGCGGGACGTCCAGCGCGTCGTCGAGGACTGCGGGATCCAGCGCGTGACCACCGTGGCCGCGGACGCGTCCCTCACGCTGGGGGAGTGCCTCAACCTCGCGGTCGAGCGCGCCACCGGGGACGTGCTGTCCAAGATGGACGACGACGACTGCTACGCCCCGCGCTACCTCGCCGACCTCCTGGACGCCCTGCGCTATGCGAACGCGGACGTGGTGGGCAAGCAGGGGCACTACATGTACGTGGAGTCCCAGGACGCCACCCTGGTGCGCTTCCCACACCGAGAGCACCGATACACGGACTTCGTCATGGGGCCCACGATCACGGGCTACCGCGAGGTCTTCCGGCAGATTCCGTTCCAGCGGCGCAGCACGGGGGAGGACACGTCCTTCCTGGCCGCGGTGCGCGAAGCCGGCTACGTCATCTACTCGGCGGACCGCTTCAATTTCGTCCAGTTCCGCGGCTCGGACAGCCACACGTGGCAAGTGTCCGACGCCGCTGCGCTGGCCTCGGGACGTGTCGTCATGTTCGGGGACAGCACCCGTCACGTGACGATATGATCCTAAGGATTCTGCATGTTTACGTTGAAAATGAATGGAAGTTCCGGTCAATCGGAACGAACCAGCAAACGCGTGGTGAGGTGCGTCAATGAGTGAGCCGTTGGAAGTCGTGTTCGTGGGGCTGGGGTACATCGGTCTACCCACCGCGGTGGTCATGGCGAATCACGGGGTGCGGGTCCACGGCGTGGACGTGAACGCCTCCGCGGTGGAGCGGATCCAGCGCGGCGAGGTCACGATCGTGGAGCCGGGGCTGGAGGAGCAGCTCAAGAAGGCGATCGACAGCGGCCAGCTCACCGCGACGACCGAGATGCAGCACGGTGACGCGTTCGTGATCGCGGTGCCCACCCCGTTCAAGGAGAACTACGAGGGCGACCTGTCCTACATCCTCTCCGCGGCCGAATCCATCGCTCCGCAGCTGCGCGGGGACGAGACCGTGATCCTCGAATCCACCTCCCCGCCACGCACCACGCAGACCCTGGCCCGCAAGATCATGGAGCTGCGCCCTGACCTGTCCCTGGACGGGGAAGACGGCAAGCCCGTGGTGTACTTCGCATATTGCCCCGAGCGCATCCTGCCGGGCAAGGCGCTCGAGGAACTCATCAGCAACGACCGCATCATCGGCGGCAGCACCCCCGAGGCCGCGCGCCGCGCCAAGGAGGTCTACGCGTCCTTCTGCCAGGGTGAACTGCTCGCCACGGACGACGTCACGGCGGAGTTGTCCAAGCTCACGGAGAACTCGTTCCGGGACGTGAACATCGCGTTCGCGAACGAGCTGTCCCTGATCGCGGACACGTTGGGCATCGACGTGTGGGAGCTCATCGAGCTGGCCAACCACCACCCGCGCGTGAACATCTTGCAGCCGGGCCCCGGCGTGGGCGGGCACTGCATCGCGGTGGACCCGTGGTTCATCGTGGCCGCGGACCGGGAGAACTCCAACCTCATCCGTACCGCCCGCGAGGTCAACGATGGGAAGCCGAAGTGGGTCATCTCCAAAGTAGAGGAAGCCTGCTCCCACGTGGAGTCCCCGGTGATCGCAGCCCTGGGCCTCGCGTTCAAGGCCAACATCGACGACCTGCGTGAATCCCCGGCCATGAACATCACCAAGGACTTGGCCGAGCACGTGAGCCACGCGACGGTCCTGGCCGTGGAGCCGAATGTCTCCGAGCTGCCGAAGGGTCTGCAAGGCCTGGCGAATGTGGAGTTCGCGGACTACCAGGACGCCATCGAGCGCGCGGACGTGATCCTGCTGCTCGTGGACCACGACGAGTTCAAGACCCTGCCGGCCACCGCTCTGAAGGGCAAGGCCGTGGTGGACACCAAGGGTCTGTGGCGCTGAGTCACTGAGGCGGGGGCGGTGGGAGCACCGTCCCCGCCCCCCCCGCATCAGTGGCTTTTACACATGAACCACCCCACGACGCAGCACCGAATAGCCGTTGGCG
>NZ_LZMM01000012.1:0-28157 GCF_001665945.1 Kocuria sp. ICS0012
CCGCGCGCCGGGCCGCCCCCCCCCCCCCCCCCCCCCCCCCCCCCCCCCCCCCCCCCTCCCCGCGGGCGGCGCGCCCCCCCCGGGGGCGGGGGGGGCCCCCCCCCGGCGGGGGGGGGGGGGGCCCCCCCCCCCCCCCCCCCCGCCCCCGCATCGTCTTCTCGCGCGCACCCCCGGCGCGCCGTATCCCCCAGGAGCACCCCCATGCATTCCGACGAGCGACCCGACGCGCTGACGTGGCGCCGCGCTCTGGTTGAGCACGTCAGCGAGAACGCGGAAGGCTTTTTGACTCAGCTGCAGACGGCTCGAAGCGACCTCGAACTGTCACGCGCGTTGTTGGCAGCCTGCAAGCCTGAATCCAACATCGATCGTCCCGAAGGGGAAGCCGACATCCGGGTGGATCTGGCGGAAATGGACCGCTTCACCACGGACGAGCTGGAATCGGGACTGGGCCAGAACCAGTCTCCACGATGGATGGCTGCTGCGCTGCGCAGGATGTACTTCCAAGATGGGGACCTTCATCGGCCGCTTGCTCTGATCAAGAAATATCCAGCCCTACTGCCGCAATTGTCGCATCGGGACAGGGTGTTGGCGCAACGGATTGAAAGTGCGACGGAGCTTTGGAATGCGCCCGGCCAGCTGATTCCCCCGAAATGCGTTGGTGCCGCCATCAAGTGTGAACGCCACCGCGTGATGTACTGCGTGCATTCGACACCGGTATTCCACTCGAACGGTTATTCCACTCGAACGCACGGTGTGGCAGCTGGTGTGACCGCGGCTGGCACCGACATTCATGTGGTTGCCAGGTTGGGCTATCCGTGGGATACAACCAACCCCACTCGGAGTCTGCCGAGTGAGCAACGGCACACAATTGAGATGGACGGCGTGCAATGGACCCACATTCCCGGTGCCGCTATCGGGGCCGTGGGATTGCGCGAGTACGTACTGGCAGCAGCCGATGCCTTCGTGCGGGAGGCCAAGAACATTAGGCCATCCGTGATGCACGCGGCCTCGAACTATGTGACAGGCTTGGCCGCACTCATTGCCGCGCGTAGGTTGGGTTTGCCCTTTGTGTACGAGGTTCGGGGATTATGGGAGATCACCGAAGCCTCGGTTAACCAAGGATGGGAAAGGACTGACCGCTACGCCTTGCAAAAAGACATGGAGACGTTTGTAGCGACGCGAGCAGACCGGGTGTTGGCCATTACTACCGAGACTCGCGCGGAACTAATCGAGCGAGGGGTACCTGCGAGCCGGGTGGAGTTGCTGCCCAACGGCGTGGATTCCGAGACTTTTTTGCCCCTCCCGTTCGACGAGGAAATGGCCACGCGGCTGGGTCTCGCCGACAAACCCCCCATTATCGGATTTGCCGGTTCCTTCGTGCAGTATGAAGGACTCGAATTGCTTCTCCAGTCCGCGGAAATGCTCGTATCCCGTGGGGTCCGTTTTCACTTGGCGCTGGCGGGTAACGGAGGAACCAAGGAGAGTCTTGCCGACCAAGTGTCGAATCGGGGACTAGGGCAGTACGTCACGTTCGCGGGACGGCTGGAGATCGGTGACGTTCCGCGGTTTCTCGGCTGTGTGGACCTCGTTTGCTGTCCGCGGCTATCTCTGCCCGTCACGGAGATGGTCTCCCCCCTTAAACCCCTGGAGGCTTTCTCCGCCGGCAAACCTGTCGTCATGTCCGATGTCTCTCCGCATCGAATTCTCGCGGGCGTAGCCCACGGCGGTAGGAACGTCCGAGTAGGGTCACGAGGCATACTGCACGAACCCGGAAGCGTTGAGAGCCTCGCCGACGCACTCCAGCTTCTACTGGAGGACCGGGAGCTAAGTCTCGCCATGGGGCGCCGCTCACGACGCTGGGTGATGATGCACCGCCAATGGAAACATCTGGGAGCGCTGGTTCTCAAGACGTATAGCGCTGCGCAAGAGTTTCATCGCGAAACCGGTGTAGTGGGCAAGGAATTGAGTGCCTTGACCGTGGCCGTCATCGCCGACGAATTCACCACGCGGTCACTCGAACCAGCTGTCGACCTCTTGCCGCTGAAACGGACGGGGGCACCTGACCAGATTCGTGCGAAACGCCCCGACCTCCTTCTGATCGAATCGGCGTGGAGTGGGAACAAAAAGCAATGGCATCGGGGAGTCGGCAATTATTCCGCCGCCGACGACGAGGATCTTGCCGCGGTTATTCGAACCTGTAACGACCTGGGGATACCTACTGTCTTCTGGAACAAGGAGGACCCGGTTCACTACCGCCGATTCCTTTCCGCCGCACTGCGTTGCGATCACGTATTCACCTCGGACGCCGATCTCATCGCGACCTATGTCCAGGCT
The DNA here is from genome assembly GCF_001665945.1 of Kocuria sp. ICS0012. Classification (NCBI taxonomy): domain Bacteria; kingdom Bacillati; phylum Actinomycetota; class Actinomycetes; order Micrococcales; family Micrococcaceae; genus Kocuria; species Kocuria sp. ICS0012. Next base: position 2,335 of record NZ_LZMM01000012.1, read on the forward strand.
GACCGTGAGGCAGAGCCAACCCGCGTCCGTACCGTTTCGTCGCTCCCATTCTTTGCCCAGCCCGCAATCCACAACCCCCTTTCCGGGTGCGCTGCCGAGGACCCGACTTTCGCTTACGCTGGCACATTTTACGGGGCCCGATACCCCGAACGATCGCGACAGCTGGGACGGCTCTTAGAAACAGCTGGCCGGTACGGTCTGACGATCTATGACCGGCAACTCGGTATTCTCAATTCCCCTTACCGTTTTCCTGATAAATTCCGGGATCACGTTCGAGGATCCATTCCGTACCAGGAGGTCCTCACGAGCTACTCCGGTCACATAGCGCAACTAAACGCCAATTCGGTATCGCAATCCCCCACCATGTTCTCCAGACGGGTCGTGGAGGTGGCCGCATCCGGGGGGGTCATCCTGTCAACGGGATCGCGGGCCGTGTCCGAGGTGTTCAATGGGTGCATTCCGGCCACGAATGACGCCGCTTGTTGGGATGCGATCATGGCTCTGTGGCATAGAGATCCGGAGGCGCGCCGGGCCGAGGCGTGGCTGCAAATGCGGACGGTACTGAGGGGCCACACGGCCGATTCTGCCCTGATCATCCTTGCTAGAACCGCAGGACTCGCCATTGCCGGCTTGACTCAACCCTCGTGGGGCGCGTCCGTCGACTTTTGTGACGAGGCAGCAGTCGACCGGGTGCTGAACCAGTCGTGGCTGCCCACCGTAGTTGTCGCCGAGGGCCAATCGACAGAAAGGCCAAGCCATACTTCCGAACGCTCGGCGCAGCGGTTTACCGCCGAAGGAATCAAGGTTGTTGTTCCCACCTCTGGGTCCCGCACGGCCCTGCCTCACGGGGCGTGCGATTGGTGGGCTTGCCTACCTAAGAATCCGCCTCGCACCTGGGCGGAGGACGCCTTATCCTGCACGGCCTGGGGCCACTGGGACACAATATTCACCGCCGAGCAATCCGGAAGGCAAGGCATTGGTGCCGTCGTAGATCCCGGCCGGTCCAACGACCGCTCGAAACACATATCGGGATCCCTACGCCGGGGAGTTCTGGCCGGGAGCGAAGAGCAGCTCGGAGAATCTGAAGAACGTACCGCCGGGTCCGGCATCACCCTGGTTCTCCCCGGACCACGCCGTAAAGAGATCGCATCTTCCCGGCACTCGGGTCGAGAAGCCGTTCTACCGAACCGACTGCTCATCGCGGGCCACGACCTAAAATTTTTGCGCTCGTGGCAGACGCATTTGCGTTCATCGGGGGTAGAGGTCCTAGTCGACCTATGGGATAGCCACGCGGAGCACGACGAAGCTACATCCGTAGGACTGATGGTCCAGGCGAACGCCGTATTCTGCGAATGGGGACTCGGTAACGCAGTGTGGTACTCCCAGCATGTCCAAGCCGGCAAACGTCTTGTGGTGCGAATACATGGGCAAGAACTACGCGGCCCCCATTTGCGGAGAATCAATCATGACGCGGTGGACACCTACGTGTTCGTCAGTCGTCTAGCGCTGGAGACCGCGGTCAGGAGTCACGGGGTTCCACGGGAGAAGAGCGTCGTCATCCCCAACGCGGTACAGACCGAGACACTCGACAGGCCAAAGACTGATGCCGCCGAACATACCATGGGTGTCGTGGGTCTCGTCCCGCAGTCAAAGCGTCCCGACCGAGCGCTCGACATCATCGAGCTATTGTTAGAGGAATACCCGGATTTCACCCTGCGTCTCAAGGGCCGACAGGCTGATGAATATCCCTGGATGCACAACCGACCCGGGGAAATGGCTTTCTACGATGACCTCCGAACTCGCGCTGCCTCGATCAATAAAGCCGCCGGACGGGAAGCTGTGGTGTTCGACCCACACGGAGACGACATGGCATCGTGGTTCCAGGGCATCGGATTCGCGCTCTCGGTGTCCGATCATGAATCATTCCATTTGACCCTTCCCGACGGTGCCTCCTCCGGTGCAGTCCCCCTTTCGTTGGCATGGGCTGGGTCTGAATTTATCTATCCCCGCGAGTGGTTACACAGCGATGTGTCTGAAATGGCAGAGAGCATTGCAATGATGCGAGCTGATGCGGGGGAACGAGATCGTAGGGCCATCCGAGCCCAGGAATTCGTACGGGCACGTATGACGGCATCGTCGGTGCATGAACAACTGGATGACCTCTTCCGGAAGGAGTGGCAGAGCGCAAAGAGTGCGGCGCGGCGTCCACTCTGCGCCGAAAATTCGGTTGCAATGAAACCGGACTTTCGTGACGAATGGGACGCGATGCGGAATTCCCTCGCCTTTTCTCGAGAGATGGCCCGGACGGCCATTGACCGATTGGCCCGCGTGTCACATCTCTATGAGTCGCAAAAACTCGAACATGATGACATGCAGAAGAAAATCTGGTGGCTGGAGTCGGAGTGGTCCAGCGCACAAACGAGACGCGTCGAGAGTAAAACCCAGCAGGACTCTATGCAGAAAAAGATCTGGTGGCTGGAGTCTGAGCTGCGTAAGCGGGTTGAGCAGGCTGAAACCCCGCGAAAAAACCGAATCCGCCTAAATCTGAAAACCCTGAAGTCCTTTGGGCGACGACTTCGAAATAGTCTTAGACGATTTTGACTAGAACGACGGCGTACCCCCCCCCCAACAAAGAAGAAGAAAATCGAGGTGCACTATGCCTAGAGGAACCGCCCTGACCGTGCTTGCTTTTATTTCCCTCCTGCTCGCTACAGGATGCGGTAGCCAGCAGATGACCGACAAATCCGTAGACTCTGTCTCTGACTTGAGATCAAGGATCACGGACTTGGACGTCCCTTGCGATAGCGAGAAATCATTCAGGACTTCCGGAATCAAGGAGGCTATAAGCTGTGGGGGGAATGTATGGCTGACTGTGTACGAGAACGATGAGCAGAAAAACGCCCGCATCTCCGAGTACAAATCCAAGAAGAATCGATACCTCGAAGGATCCAATTGGACGGTTGTCGGCCCCCAAGAGCAGCTGGAAAAATTGACGAGTTGATGCACGGACGTCCTGCGTCGAATTTTCAACATGAGGTGAATAAGGTATGGCCAGAATTGGACTGGTGGGTTTTTTCGGCTGGGGCAACTATGGGGACGAACTGTTCCTGCAACAGTGGCAGCAATCAGTAGGGCTGCATCACGAGGTAGCGGTGGTCCACGACCAACTCGCGGCTCCATACTTTACGCGCCAAGCGACTGATGTAGCAAAAGAGTTCGATGCGCTCATCATTGGGGGCGGGGATCTTGTTATTCCCAATAAAATTTCTCCCCTCTATTGGAACCGGGCCTGGCTGCAACGGCCTGTATACATTAGCGGTGTGGGAGTTCCCACCTGGATCAAACACCGGGCTCCCGACGTCATCGAGAGGCTTCAGAACTTCTTCCAGCACCCTAATGTTAGATACATCTCGGCCCGGGACGAGGAGAGCGCGCAATGGATTCGCCGGTTCCTTGAGCCGCACGTGCAGGTGGCCGTTCATGCTGATCTCGCTTACAACTTGTCCATGCCACCCGCTTACAAGTTCGCCAACCCAACTATTGGCATCAATCTGAGAACGCACCGCGCGGGCTCAGACCCGGCTCAACTGATGAAAACGTGCACGGGTCTCCGTGACCGGGGATTCGACATCGTAAACCTGGTGCTGGGCACTGGGCGCACGAGGGCCGCTGACCTGGAAGTAGCCCGGGCATTTCCGTTCGACGACCAGGTGATCCTGGATTCCGAGAATATTAATGAATTGAGCTCCTGGATCGGCGGGTTAGACCTACTTCTGTCGAACAAATTTCACGGCACCGTGGCAGCCACAATGTATGGTGTCTCATCACTCGTTTTGTCGGCCACGACCAAGAGTAGAAACTTGTATTCGCGTTTGGATCGTCGCTATCTGTTGTCTTCCAACGAGGACCCCGAGATGCTGTCCAAGGCCGAGCTCGGACGGGTCCCGATCTCCTCCCTCGCGGTGGCGCAGCTCGAGGCTGAGGCCAATGCTGCAGTGCGTTTGCTGCAACGACGCATCGGCGCTGACTTTCCCATGACTACTCTCTCGCCGACCTCATGAGCACGGAAATGAACGACACCACTCTGGCCCCCTTCGATCCCTCGGACAGTAATGCCCTCGGTGCAGCCATTGGGGGTGCCGGGGTTGACCTCGCCGTCTCGATTTTGCGTGCCCTTCTCGCCTCCGGCGAGTACCCGACTGCCGTCTATCTAATGCGGCATTGGGGGGATCGATTCGATGATGACACGGATTATTTGAAAGTCCGCCGAGCAATTCTTGGTAAAACAGGTGAACTGTCAGAGGTGTTGCTCCTGACGCACCGCCTCATCGCCAAGAACGAATCTACCGTAGTCGCCAGCGCCGGCCTTGAAGGGCGACTCAAAGAGCTACTTGGCGTACGCCCTAGAATATTGGGCCCCCTCGATCCTATAGAACCGGCGTCACACAACCGAGTGATGCACCTAGCGAAAGAAAGCAGGCCCTATCTGTCCAATGGTTTCACATCTCGCAGTCACAACAACTTTCTCGCTGAGAAAAGTGCTGGTCTCGACCCCGTGGTGGTCACCGAACCTGGTTTTCCCCGCAACGGGCAGTCTTCCCCAATGCAGTCCTCCCGCACAGTGGATGGCATCAAGCATATTCATCTAGATCTGGGGCCAGTGGACCTCACCGGTATGCCCGCAGATCGGTACCTGCAGCTGTTCGCAGACATGGCGTACGCGAGTATGAAAGAAATAAGGCCAGCCGTTATCCATGCGAGTTCTGGCAGGCGGGGATTTGAGACCGTCCTTGTGGCCCTGGCCCTCAAGGCCAAGACGGGCATTCCTGTGGTGTACGAGGTCCGGTCCTTCTTCGAAACCAACTGGACCAGTGAAATTCAGTATGAGGCATCCGGGGAGATATACGAACGGCGCTTGGCTCGCGAGTTGGACTGCATGCAATCAGTGGACCTCGTCCTCACCATTGGCGAATCCATGCGCGAGGAGCTGATCTCCCGCGGAATTGCACCTAACAAGATTGGGCTCATCCCCAATGGGGTGGATTGCGATCGGTTCCAACCGCGCCGCAAGGACCAGGAATTGGCCAAGTCACTAGGCGTTGGTTCGGCCCCCACCTTCGGGTATGTGTCCAACATGGATCATCATCGGGAATCGCAAGAAACACTAATTCGAGCAACTGCGCACCTCGCGGCACGAGGCCGACCGGATCATTGTGTACTGGTGGGTGACGGTCCGCGACGGCACAATCTGGAGCATCTTGCCGAGGACCTTGGGGTTCAGGAAAGGGTACATTTCACCGGTCGCGTAGACCACTCCTCTATTCATCGCTATTACTCACTCATCGACACGTTCGTCGTTCCTCGGATCGCAGAGCGGGCAGCGACGTATGTCACGCCATTGAAGCCGTTCGAGGCCATGGCGATGGGTCTTCCGCTCGTGGTCAGCAGCCTTCCGGGGTTGGTCGAAATCGCGGATCCACCTCACCGCGGTTGGGCCTTCCCGCCCGGAGATGCTGGGGCACTCAGCCGTGTACTGGAACAAATCGCTGATAATCCCCAAGACCGTGAGAAGCGGGCCTCTGCTGGACTGAGCTGGGTACGGCAAGAACGACAGTGGAACCACAATGGTCCGCGCTACGTGGAGTACTTTGATGCGTTGACCGGCCGGGATTCCGAACCCACGAGAGGGGAAAAGTAATGCGTGCAGTGCTCCACGGGTTCAGCAGGATGCCGGGAAGCCCGGTGAACGAACTTCACCAAGCCGTTCGGGCATTGGACGTCGGCGTGCCTCCCCATCTGCTGGGATACACCGCGGTGGCGCGCATGAATCCGTATCAATCTTTGTTGTATCGGGCATTCGGTGAAGCAGGGGTGGCTGCGGCACCCGTGTTGCGCGGGTTCGATTTCAACGTCCTGCCCGAATTTTCGGGAATGACTCGTAGTCAGACCATCCACTTTCACTGGATTAATTGGGTCATCGGTGTGGCGGAGGATGCAGAGCGCGCCCGAACCAAGGCCAGGGGGTTCCTGGGCCGCGTGGATCGGCTGAAAGCCCGTGGCGCGTCTGTGGTCTGGACGGCGCACAATCTCTATCCTCATGACGCGACTTATGTGGAGGAGGAACTGGAACTGCAGCAAGGCTTAGCGGACAGGGCCGATGTGGTTCATGTCATGTCAGGCGCTACTACCACGGCAATGGCTGGGTTACTCGAAGTCGATCCGGCCAAGGTAATCATTTCTCCACACCCGAGCTACGTGGGTGCCTATGAGAACTACATATCGCGCTCCGATGCCCGAGCGGCGCTGGGGATTGACGCCGACGAGACCGTGTTCCTCATCTTTGGCGCTTTAAAGTCGTATAAGGGGTTGCATGAGTTCCTGGACGCTTTCCAATTCCTTTGCGCCCGCAGTACATGGGAGAAGTATCGGTTAGTTGTGGCGGGTCACCCTGATGACGATCCCGATGTGCGTGCTTTTGTAGACCGATGTCTTCTGGACCCCAACGTACTAATCGAACCCGCACGAATTCCCGGACAGAAGGCGCAGTACTACCTCAACGCCGCGGACGTCGGAGCGGTGACCTACACCCGTTCATTGAATTCGGGAGCGGCTCTGCTCTACTTGAGCTTTGGTTTGCCAGTAATAGCTACCGACACCCCCGTATTTAGAGAAGCCCTGCCGGCCAACGTGGTGCGGTTGCTGCGTGAACCGGCCTCTCTGGGAGCTGCTGAATTCGCGTCGGAACTCGAACTATCGGCTGAGCTGGCCCATGCGACACCACCGGGTGTGGTAGTGAAATCCATTGCCCACTTGCATAGCCATAAGGTTAGTCAGGCATTCTGCGCAGAATTAGGACAACACCTGGGCTGGTGAGGCCATCCCCGCCGCACCGCTGTGCTATCGTATTACCTCCGCAATCGCGAGAATCCGTCCCACGTCACCTCGGGAATGAGACACGGCAACGGCCGCGTCGCGTATCGTCCGGGCCGCGTTATGTGCAGCTGCCGAAATTTCCGCAGGCAACGCGCTTTCCGAGATTTGAGCTACGGCCGCGTCCACCATTGGGATGAGCTCGCTGCGGGCGAGACGCCCCGCCGGGCCACTTTCTGGAACGAGCCTGGCCAAGCTCGGCAACGGTCCTCCTCGGACTGCCGAGACGGATCCGAGCATTCGATACTGCGTGACTTCCGTAGAACTGATCGGGCCCCCAAGGTGCCTCAGCCGATCGATGATGTCGCTCGGCGCTACGTTTTTTCCCGGTTTATCAAAGGGGCGAGCAGCCAAAGACGGATTCAATAACGCGAGCAGATCATCGGAAATCTGGCTGGGATGTTCAAGTTCGGGGAAGCGTGCAGTGCCCGCAAGCTTCGCGAGCCCCACCAAGTTTGACTGCTGCAGGGGACGTAAACCCAACTTGGTGGCGGGAACGAAGCGTCCTCCATGCAGCGCGTTTCGCAGTAGTAGGTAGTGCCATTCCACGCTCTGCGGTTCCCCAGGCTGGACACCCGCAGCGAGAAGCGCGTCAGTGGCGATTTCGTCCACAGCCCGCGCGACGCGGGGCATGCGGGCGGCTAGAGAACTAATCACCTGTGGAAGAGTTTGTAATTCGTAGTTGCCTTTATACAATTCAGATCCGAGTCCTGCAATGGAAAATGGGCCCGGTGCGGCGAGTGCATACGATTGAACTTTGAAGGGGTAGTAGCACAGCGATTGATCTGTAAGCCAGAGCGTGAACGGCTGCGGAAATCGCCGAATCTGTCGTGTCCTATGATCCGGAGGCAGCCGTGATCCCAGGTCGAACCCGAACTCCTTTGCGAGGGCCTGGACCACTTCGTAATCGCGCTGATGCTGCGGCTGGGTGTTCGTGCAGCTGAAGACTGCACCGCGTTTTACCTGACTGGATAGCAGCACCGCCGCGAGACAAATCCGGGAGTCTTTGCCGCCCGATAACGCGAGCCGCGCGTGTTCAGGGCCGGACGTGGCCACGGTATGAACCGCGGAGGCGATGCGAACGGCGGCGGTGCGCAGCTCGTGACGGTAAGCATCTCCTTCGGGAGAAAACTGCGTGTGGACATCTGTGTAACTCACGGAGGCCCGGGAATTGGGGATTCGGAGATCGAGCCGGATATGGCCCCCGACAGTGACGTAACTGATCTCCCGCACGAGCGTGCGGCTGCCGAGCAATTGCGCGGCCATGGCATTCGGCCACAACATCGCTTCGGTGACCGTTCGATCTAGGGTAACTGGCAGATTCAGCCTGCGTCGCAATTGCATCAGTACGTAAGCCGAATCAGAGGCTAGCAGACCCCCGGGCTCCGTGGATACGAAGAGTGGCATCATCCGAAATACGTCGCCGTGCACCGTGAGGTGTCCCTCGTTCCATCCGACGCGCACGTAGCATCCCGGCAAGTCAGCGCCGCCACCCAATTGGTTCTGTTGGCGCCAGCCTTCGGAACCGAAAGCGAAAATCTGGTTCTTGTCATCCACGGCAAAACCGGTGAATAGCCCGCCACCGCCAATTGCATCCGCGTGGGCGCGGTGGGAGAACCAGCTGTACCGCCAACCTGATGCGAGCCACCCGTCGCTTCTGTCTCCTTGAGATCCATTACTGATCTCGTCCAAAATGTTGCGCAATGAGCCGAAGCGTTCACTGTGGCCGACGACCAGAAGGAAGTTGGACATGATTAGGAGTCTAGACTTGCCGCGACATTGTGGTCCTCGCTAGCGCCCCTGCTCTCCTGGTCCTCAACGGGTATCACCGACACGACACCTGAGGATGCGAATAGAGCCGGGACCGGCCCCCGGTCCTCGATGTCATGGACTTCTTCGACTCGTAGAGAAACTCGGCTGTATCGCGGCCAGGATTGGGCGGGGTAGCAACGCTCGTTCACGGTGAGCCCGAAATCCACGGGAATCTCAAGGGAACCACTAGTCCTGAGCCGCAGCATGACCGGCTCCTTGCTCCGTGCGAGATCATCAGTGAAGATGTGATTGCCCGCTCGCAGGCGAATTGTGATCTTCCCTTCGTTCTGGGGCCGCACGTAGTTGCTTACGAGGGTCAGGGATATCTCGACCGGACGAGTCGACTTCAACCGCAGGGTGCAGGTGTTGTGGATTTCCTGGCCCGGCTTAGGAGCGGTCACGGGGAGTGACACGTGTAGGGCGCGGGGCGCATCGAATAGAACATTGAGTTGACGCCCGGGGAGCTCCAGGCCGGAGGCCCAATACTCCGCCTTGGTGAATCCAGCCATCTGCTTCGTCAGTGCCTTCGTGGGTGACTGAGTCTCTAAAGGCCGCTCTACCGGAATCGTGTGCACGGCGGCCCGCACTTCAGCTGTCGACACCCGTCGCGCAGCCCGCTCGAGTGCGGCGAGGGAACGAGTCTCCAGTGTTGAAAGGCGCTCACGGAACAGGGGATCACTGATGCGATTTTCCTGCAATGCACTTATCACGCAATCGTGCAACTCCTCCCAGGTCACTTCGAGCGGCACGACCTGCTCGGATCTTCCCAGTTCTTCGAAATGACGTTGCACCTTGGGGTCGTAGGCGAGACCCACCGTGGGGATGTACCTGCGATGGGCGACCAGCGCCGCGTGGAGCCGCATCGTGACGAGCACGTCGAGAATGTTTAAGCACGCATCCAGGAGAGAGAAGCTTGGAGGGTCAGGGAGTATAACGAACGGTACATTAGGCGTAAGTGACTCACCCAAGGCCGCCAGAATCTGTCGATCATGGGACGCCCCGGCCTGCATGGGAATGCCCACAACGGCAATCTTTTGACCGGCCGCAATCGTACTGATGGTTTTCTCAATAGTCGCGCGCACGGACGTCATATCAAAGTGCGACCAGCGGCGGAGATTGATTCCGATGAGCTGATAGCTATCGCGTTTCAGATCGAGGAGAACTTCTGGCACCTCATCTCGGCCGGGGTGGTCAGGCAGATCCACCGCGTACACGACATCCGGCGCGGTTTCAATGCATTCTGAGGCGACACCCGTGCCCTCGACCACTTTCCGGGACTCCTCGTCCCGGAGCAGCATACTTGTGGTCTGTGAGGCGAGGAAGTGCACCATTGCCTTGGCGTCCTCGTCTTCAAGGGGGCCAGCTCCTAACCCGATCACGTGATAGGGCACACCGAGAACGCGGCCCATGAGAGGCAAATTACCGAATCCCGCAATCGACATCGTGGAACCCGTGACTAGACTCGCTAGTCCTCCGGCGCGTTGGAAGGTCAAGTCATGCCAGAGCCCCCCACCCCCTACGACTACCGCGTCCGCGGTGTGCAGCTGATGGGCGCCCTCGAAGACGTCCGTGCGCTTAAACGCCTGAAGACCGTGGTCCAATTCGACCTTGTAGGGATTTTCCGCGGCGACCACTACGTTGATGGCCGGATCGGCCTTCTCCAGGGCGGCGGAAATAGAGCGGAGGATGAGCTCGTCGCCCAAATTCCCAGCTCCGTAGAACCCGGACAGTAGCACCTTACGGGACCGTGGAAGTGATGGCGCTAGCGCTTTGACAACCTCGCCTCTACGTTCCTCGGAAAGCCACGAAGTCGTCTGAACCGAGGCATTCCTAAGTCGTGCGAAAAGCTGCATCCACCGGTGTTCGTAGAGATGATCATTAATCAAACGCTTGAAACCATTCAGGCGGATCCTCTCGTACTCCTCTGGATCATCGAGGAGGCGTTGAATTTTTTGAGACAGGTCTTCTTCGTCGGCATACCCAATGATTTCCTCGCCATACTCGAAGAACCGGGACATCTCCTCGAACTCACCGGTCGCAACTAGCCCACCGGCTCCCATCGACTCGAAGACTCCACATTTGATATTTACGTACCCAGCGCGAGTGAGTGGGAAATTAATGTGAATGCGCCCCATCTTGAGCGCCTGCAGAGCTTTATCACCCGACACCGATTCACTGCCGGGGATCTCCCAACCGCGACCGTAGGTCTTGACATCGAACTTCCGGTTGAGGGCTGTCATTGTATGATTGCGATCCGGCCGATCGTTGGCGTGGCCGAGACAAATTACGTTTGCAGCCATGGCAGGATCATCATCGACGTGCTGTGTCACGAAGCCGCGGTCGATGGCGAAGGGAAAGTAGACGGTATTCTCGACGCCGGCCTGCCGGTACATCTGAAGCGAAAGTTCAGCATTCGTCGTGTGCACATCGAACACGTGGGCGTGCCCGTGCACGGAGGGGAAGACGTCGGGGTCGCTCAGTGTGATACCTACTAAAACGATCCCCTGCGCCTTTAGCCACGCCGCATCCTCGTCGGTGAATGTCAGACCTCCGGCGCAGCAAACGATCATCTGGGGCTTGAACCGGTCGAGCGCTGGTTTAATCAAAGACGCCTGAACGTAGATGGGCCCCTTGCCTCCCGCCGCTCTCTCGGGGTTCTCGGTGATGCGGTGGTATTTGGTGTCAAGGTCGAGAACATGATGGCCGAGATTCCGTAGCGACCTTGACATGGAGGACACGATGTCAGTCGTGCCATTGATGGATCGGCCGAGGAATAAGATGCGCCAGTGGAATCCCTGGTCGAATGTCTTGTGCCGCAGTTCGTCCTTGAGTTCGTCGATACTCTGCATGGTGATCCTTCGCGGGAGATGAGGAATGGTTGTTCAGGCGGACGGAAGTGCCGTGTCGATGAGCCAGTCTTCGTATTCCTGAACGATGACTTGCCCCATTCGGGCCGCGCGGTCCACGTCAATCCGGCTCCGTGGGGCCTTGTCATGCGGGCGCACGGAAATTTCGTCTATCACTTGGTGTAAGAGTGCAAGCTGAGCGGGAACGAACCGGTCGTCGTCCTTCCGAAGATCGTCGATTCGTTGAGCCGGGAGGTACGCTCCCTGCCGCATCAACATGATCTGCACGGCTGGCGTGGGCACATCTCCGGGGTGAACCTTGTGCGAAAAGGCGAGCGCCGCGAGGACGCCTGCAGCCTGACCGACAGCGGCAACGGTTGGGTGCAGACGCACTGCCCCCGCAGCGATTCGGGAGGCGGAGATGTTCTTTTCGGCAGCAATGATAGGAAATTTGTCGCGAGGGATTAGCGCGCCGAGTGGAATCGGGAACGGACCTTCTCGCCAAGTTCGCGGCTTGTCCACCAATGTCTCCTCGAGGTCCTCTTCCAGATCCTCGGGGCGACGGCCCCCGTGCAGGTCGGGTGGATACGTACCTGTCGCCACACTTGTAACGTCGAATGCAGCGCAGCTGCGGTTGCTGCTGCGATAGATGGACTTGCCCGTCATGGTGCGCCGTCCCACAAGTCTTACAGACTCGCGAATGTAGGGGATGGGCGGCAAGTGCCGTACCAATGCATCGGGCAATCCCTCGATGACGCGGGGATCGCGACGAATCGGTGCGCGATCGAACCCCTCGTCCGTGGCGACACTCCAGTCCAGACCGCATTCGTTCTGAAGGTAGTAAATGACTCCCAGAGTGAGGTTGATGGCAGCTCGTTCGCAGGCGGCCCGAGCATCAGCATCCAGGAGGTAGGACGCGTTGGTCATTTGATCGTTGTGAAAGTTCAGGGATGTCCGAGTGATTTTTTCCCATTGCGCACCCGTGTAGTGGTTGTCGGTGCCGATGTCGGGAGCTCCCCGGTATCCAGCAAACGCATTGGGGTGATCGCCACGAGAGTTCCCTGGGCCCTTAGGAAAGGCTGCCCGGAAGATCTCCAAACGCTCGCTGTAGTTCTCTGGCGGTTCCGTGAGCCGCAGCTCCCGCGGCATGGTTCCCTGCTCATACCGGCGGATCATGGCGGTCTGTGTGATGTCCTGAATGTACGTGGAATCGAAGTCTTCGGCGCTGTACTGCTGGCCATTGAACACGGCATGGCCTAACCGGTGAGGAACCTGTGCGAGCCGGATGACGCACCCGTCCTCTGTCGCATCAAGTACGAGACGGCCGGTGATGCGTCCAGCGCTCGTGAAGACTGCGGCATTGCCCCGCCGGACGTCGGCATCGGAAATCTTTAAGTTTCGAAACGTCTGAACCCCCTGTTCCTTGAGCATCTGGGTCAGGACGCGGTCGACCACCACGGGGTTGGGAGCGAACGAATCGTCTCGGTACTGGGAAACATTGACACGACGTTTGAGCTTGTACGTGTAAAAACGTTTGACCCTCGTCGAAAACTCGGACCAGAAACCGAAGTCGGCGATAATCTCGTCGTAGTACGCGGTCTCATCCATGGCCGAGACGCCTCCAGGCCCCGCCTGGCCACCCAGCATGTGCGTGGGCTCTAGTAGGGTGACCTTAACCCCCATGCGAGCTGCGCTGATTGCTGCCGCACACCCCGACAAACCTCCGCCCACAATGAGAAACTCGGTGTACAACGGCAGGATGGTAGGCACTTTGCTCCAGACCTGCTCATGCACGGGGGAGTACAGAGGATCTTGCTTAGTTTCGTCCGATATCATGATTCGTCTCCTTGACTTCGTCTCATGGCGGCCCTGACAGCTTCTTTGCAGTGTTGGACGGACATTTCTTCTAAGCGATTTACCGCATCCATCGGAACGGTCCTCGTCAGGGCATCCCAGAGGCCGCGGTCGTCCAGTGCGGACGGATGCACGGTAAGGAGCGCGTCCCCCAACGATTGGGCCAGGGCCGTGAGTTTATGAGTCCTTCTCATGCTGAGCGTGGGGATACCCATTCGAGCCGCCATCACAGCGCCATGGAACTTCGCCGTCACCAGCCCCCTGTACTCGCTCAACTGTCGGGTGATCTCGGTTGTGGTCGAGCAGGTGATCACAGGAAATGTGGCCCCGAACGCGCGGCCCAGTTCGGCTGTCTCTCTGTCTCGCTGCTGCTTGGTGGCGAGGACGAGCAGCTCGACGCGAGTCCCGTGGCCGGCGCACACCCGCTGCAGCCTGCGGACAGTTGTCACGTCGTCGGTAGACGGAGACTTCCTGAGGACGACCGCCACGGCATTTCTGGTCCGCGGGGCACTTGGTATCGTCGCAGCAAAAGCGAGGTCAGCGCCCGTGGTGATCTTGCGCGAGGGACGTACGACGTGTGATAACCAGTTTTGAGTGCCTGAATCCCTTACGCCGATCATTCTCACGTTCTCGTGACTCATGAATGCGGCCAACCTGCTGGCCACGTCGGGACGTTGACGCTGCCGCTCCAGCGCCGCACCCACGCCGGCGATCACGACGGGCCGGGTCAGCCAGGCACGGTTCCAATACAGGGTGGAGATGGAGTCAGGTTGAATGAGGTCTCCGCCGCCAATGATGAGAACATCGAACCGCTCTGCTACTCGGACAGCGGGTTCCTCGAAGTACGGGCGGTGTAAAAGTGTATGTACCGTTTCCTGTGCCGCACGGTCCACGAAGTGCTCACGCCAGGTTTCGAGCATCAGCTCATCCCCGTAATTACCCCACCCGAAGTAACCAATATGACCCACGCGCATCATGCGGTTCTCCTAGGGTTTACCCCGCGCCCCAATTGTTGGGGCTCGGTGTCGGGGTCCTTGGCGGCAGCCGAGATCCACGCGCGTACACGGGCCGGAGTAGGAGGATTGTGTCCTCGGCAGTGATGCTCCAACACGAAGCGCACTCGATGGTCAACGTGATCGCGAAATGGCTCCATCGCTGTACCGACGTACAGCTCATCACCGCTATTTTGTATGTACCAAGCCGCACCCGTGGACGTCGTGTCATACAAGGCCATGAGATCGACCATAGACGGTGTGTTCTGCTGTAGCTCTGCTGCGCTCGAGAGTGATGGGAACGCAGCAGAGACGAGTGCTGCCATGGGCCCACCTCCGGCGTAATCCGCCGCTCGCACATCCGGGGAGAAGGCCAGAGCCAACGCACCATGGATTCTCGGAGCAAGGGCGAGGGCAGTGAAGCCTCCGCCACAGCTACCTACCAGCAGGATCTTCTTCACATTTAGAGCATCCGCCACCGACGTGATGTGGCTGGCCAAGCGCTCTGGGACGGCATCTTCTTCGGTACCGATATACCAACCGATGCGCAGCAACGGCCTACTTGCAAGCGTCGGGTCCGACACGAAAAGCATGTGGTGTGGAAGGTTGTGGAGAGCGGAAAAACGCTCAAATCTAGGCAGGTTGTACTTGCGCCTGTCCACTAGACCATGGAATACGACCACCAGGGTGTCAGCGCCGGGTGTGTCCGTGAGAATTGCCTGCAGCGGTTCTTGCCCGGGGGTCTCGGTGTCCACGTCGTATCTAAGAGGCGTATTCCCCGCAGCAAGGTGCTCCGTGACATTCTCTTTTGATATGAGCCGAATCACGGGCCAGCCGTGACCCTCGTCAGCGGGGGCGGACTTGGTGTCCACTAAATGGACAGGCATATCGAACGCATGATTGATGATGCGCAGGGTATCCGGCTTGGGCATGGGGTTGTGCCCATGCGCGAAATGAGCGTACTTGTGGATCCGAACGTCCCCGCACAACTCGGGGTGATCACGGACAAACGCCTCGAAGAGCGGAAGATCCTGCTGATGATCATGAACCGAGGCCACGTTTACGTGGTAGTCGATCGTCACGGGGTGATTTTTGTGAACGAGCAGCGAAAGCACGTTAGAGGTGAGCGGGTGCAACTCTCTGATTGCAGCCGGCAACTTGCTCCCAAACCGCGCGTGGCGTAATGCATTGACGCCTGTGGGCATCCAACGGGTCCAGTCAAATTGTGCGTTGTTAACCACCGCGCGCGCACCAGGATCCTCGGCCAGCAGCGCCAAGGACATGAATCCTCCCGCGGAGGATCCGAAATACACCCGCTGGCGGCAGTCCACAACACCTAGACGCGCTGCCACGGCTTTCACGGCCCGGCCGATGGCCTCAACGGCCCAGTGCTCCTCCGTCACGTGCCCCCAGGCCAGAGAAAGAAAATCCGGCGCGCCTGTGGCGGGATCCGAGACGTAAATTTGATGATGAGAAATTTCGTTGTACCAGCTGGAACGTTGGAAGACAGCTTGCCTATTCGCCAATGCTTGATCAACTGCCCCGTTGCTCAGGATGGCAACCCGTTGTGCACCTTGTCTGGGCACGACCAGCAGCGGAATACTCAGTCCGTCGACGTCCACGTCAAGGCGGCATCGGGGATCATCCCTGGTCTCGGATGCGAAATTGAGGTGGTCGATCTCCGTCAGGGAGACCTGTTGTATGGGGGGCATTAGATACTTCTCAAGAGGGGGACGGGGGAGGGGGAATGGTGACGGCTAGAGGAGGGTCAATGCCGCCGCCCCAGCGCCCGATACCGCCACCCCGCATCCTGCCACGCCGCGGGGTCCAACACGTTCCGCCCGTCGATGATCGTGGGCGTGGACACCAGCTCCGAGACCCGATGGGGATCCATGTCCCGGAACTCCCGCCACTCGGTGAGCAGCAGAGTCACCTGTGCACCGGTGACGGCGGCGTCGAGCGAGTCCACGTAGTCCAGGCGGGGGTAGCGCTGGGCGGCGTTGTGGCTGGCCTGGGGGTCGTAGAGACGCACGTCCGCACCCATGGAGTGCAGCCGGGCGGCGATGTCCAGGGCGGGGGAGTCCCGGACGTCGTCGGACTCGGGCTTGAACGCCGCACCGAGCACCGCGATCTGTGCACCATGCAGAGATCCACCACATTCCTGGACGGCCAACTGCACGGTGTATTCGCGGCGTCGCAGGTTGATGTCGTCCACCTCGGCCAGGAACCGCAGGGATTGGTCCAGACCCAGCTCGGAGGCGCGAGCGCGCAGTGCACGGATGTCCTTGGGGAGACACCCGCCACCGAATCCCACGCCGGCGTTGAGGAACTTGCGACCAATGCGCTCGTCCAGTCCGATCGCGTCAGCGAGCGTACGGATGTCCCCGCCCACGGTCTCTGTGATCTCCGAGAGCGCGTTGATGAAGCTGATCTTGGTGGCCAGGAAGCTGTTGGCCGCGACCTTCACGAGCTCCGCGGTCGCGTAGTCGGTCACGATGAACGGGATCCCTGCCTCGAGCTGGTGCGCATACACCTCACGCAGCACGGCCTCGGCTGCCTGCGCCGCGGAGGTGGGGCGACCGGCGTCGTCGTATTCGAGACCCAGGACCATACGGTCCGGGCGCAGGGTGTCCTCCACCGCGTGACCCTCGCGCAGGAACTCGGGGTTCCAGACGAGGCTCACACGCGTGCTCGAGGGCGCCGAGGTGCGGGCTAGTTCCTGTAACCGGGCCGCCGAGCCCACAGGAACCGTGGACTTGCCGGCGATCACGCAGTCGTGCGTGGCCGCGCGGGAGATCTGCTCCACGGCCGAGTCCACGTAGGTCATGTCCGCGGCGTGGCCGTTGCGCTTCTGGGGCGTTCCCACCCCGATGAAGTGCACGTCCCCGAAGGCGCCGGCCTCCTCGTAGGACGTGGTGAAGCGCACCGCGCCCGTGGCCACGTGCTTGCGCAGCAGCTCGGGCAGCCCCGGCTCGTGGAAGGGCACCTGCCCGGTGGAGAGTAGATCGATCTTGGCCTGGTCCACGTCCACGCCGAGCACCTCGTGACCGAGCTCGGCCATGGCCACCGCGTGCGTGGCACCGAGGTATCCGGTGCCGATGACTGTCATGCGCATGAAGAGACCGTGATCCTTCCGTTCGAGGCGAGGGGGTCGGGCTTACGCCTGGGAATCGAAGTCCGCCACGCGCCAGCCCACATCGAACATCTGCTCGATCGCGGCCAGGGAGCGTTCGGCGGCCTTGCCATCACCATACGGGTTCACGGCGTTGGCCATCTCGTGGTAGGCGGCATCGTCGTTGAGCAACCGGTCCACCTCGGTCACGATCCGCTCCTCGTCCGTACCGATGAGCTTCACGGTCCCGGCCGTCACGGCCTCGGGACGCTCGGTGTTCTCGCGCATCACGAGCACGGGCTTGCCGAGCGACGGCGCTTCCTCCTGCACCCCGCCGGAGTCGGTCAGCACCACGTGCGCCACGGACAGCATGCGGGTGAACTCGCCGTAGGCGAGCGGCTCGGTCACGACCACATTGGGCTTGCCCTCGATGGCCGGCAGCACCGCCTCGCGCACCACCGGGTTGCGGTGGGCGGGCAGCACGATGGCCAGCTCGGGTTCCGCGTCCGCGATCCGGGCCAGGGCGCGTCCGACGCCGCGCATCGCCTCGCCCTGGTTCTCACGGCGGTGCGTGGTCACCAACAGCACACGCTTGCCGGAGGACGCGATCTTCTCGAGCTGGGGGTCCGTGAAGGGCAGCTGCTGCTCCACGGTGTGCAGCAGAGCGTCGATCACGGTGTTACCCGTGACCACGATGTCCTCCTCCGTGATGGCCTCGCGCAGGAGATTCTCCTTGGACGTGGCCGTGGGGGCCAGGTGCAGGGACGTGATCTGCGAGGTGATCTTGCGGTTGGCCTCCTCCGGGAACGGGGAGAACAGGTTGAAGGAGCGCAGCCCGGCCTCGGCGTGGATCACGGGGATCCCGCGGTAGAACGCGGCGATCGCCGCAGCGGTGGAGGTGGTGGTGTCACCCTGGACCACCACGGCGTCCGGGGGAGTGTCCTCGAAGATCCGGTCCAGACCCTCGACCGTGCGGGTCAGCACACCATTGAGGGTTTGGCGGGGCTGGATGATGTTCAGATCGTGCTCCGGGGTGATCCCAAAGATCTCGTTGACCTGGTCCAGCATCTCCCGGTGCTGGCCGGTCACAGTGACCACGCACTCGAACTGGTCGCTGTTCTGCAGAGCGGTGACGATGGGAGCCATCTTGATGGCCTCCGGACGGGTGCCGTAAATCGGCATGATCGTGAACACGCAATTCATCCTTACCTCGGCCAATGACGCGTTACGTGAGTCGCGGATCACCCAGCCCGGCCCCACACGCCCTGTACGGCCACAGTCTAAGGGAATACCAGGGTTCACGCGGACGAGCTCGGATGATTGTGTCCACCATAGTGACTACAAAAGTACCGGGGAGTAGGGGTGATGGCGCTCCCCGGGGGTGTCCTACACTGTGTGCATATGAATGCAGGTGTGACGTCGGCGAATACCCCCTAGGAAAACGGCGTTATTGCCGGGAAATGTTCCCCCGAACACCCGGACCTCGGTGACCTGCATTACGGAGAAATGTCTCTGCGAGCTCGATGAAAGGCACCGTGGCACGCAACTATCTGGGCACCGTCCCCCCCAAGGCCCGTGTGATCGTCACCGTCACCTACCGGGATGGCGACGGGCGACAGCTGGCCTTGCCGCAGTCACCGTTGCGCGAGAGCTTCACGGGTTTGCAATTGCTGACCCAGCAGTTGCTCGGGGACGCCAGGGGGATCATCTCTGGGTGGAACCAGGACTTCTCCATCGGCCAGCTGGGCCCATCAGCGTTCGAGATTGAGGTTCGGGCCGAGGCCCCGAAGCGCGTCAGTCTGCGCAGGCCGGCAACCATGACGAAGCACGTAATGGTCCTGGGTCTGCTGGAGCACCTCACGGATGTCTTGATCGACCTCGGGGATGTTGCGTGTTTCATGGCTGGTCATCCGACGGCCCACCTGCGGTACATAGACGGATACCACGGGCCCTATTTCGAGTTCATCCAGGACGGCCAGGCGGTCAAGACGATCGATGCACGCTTACTGGAGCTGTTGGTGGCCCCGGGTTCCGTGGCCGGAATCCGCGCGGTGGTCGCGAACCTCAAACAACCTGGGGTCGCTTATGCGACAGTAGCCAAGCGCGTTCCTGGCCTGTACTACGTGAGCCGCGTCCAAGTCCCTGCCAACGAGCACTTACGGGACTTCGCGAACGGAGGGTCGCTTCCGTTCAGTCAAGCCTGCCTGGATGCGGCGCGAGCCCAGGCCCTATCGGAGCAAACGGCTGACTCATTCTCGTCGAGGGCATATGACGGGCGGAAGCAGGACTGACCGCCCGGTGGAGCCTCGTGGACCACGTTCGTGCTCAACGCACGGTGCGCTTGGACTTGTTCCCGCGCAGCACCCGCACCACGTGGCGGACGCGTTCCGTGTTGGAGGACACGGCGAGATAGCCGCTGAGTGCCGCCACCGTGGACATTCCACCCACGATCAACGGCGTGTGGTACTTCTTCCACCGCTCGGGGTCCGAGGCGATGATGTGCGCGGTGCCGTTGATGGTCGCGGCGATCACGCCGCCGGCCACGACCTGGTGGCCGATCTTGGCGCCGCTCTTGACCAGGGGATCCAGCTCGTCCGTGCGCAGGTGGACGTCGAAGCCGCCGCGTTCGAGCACCACCAGGAAGCGGCGCACGTACTCGGGCACGTCCACGCCCATCTGCACGGCTTCTTCGATCGTGGAGCGCAACCGGTTGAACAGCATGTCCGGGGAGAGCCGGTTGATGATGAACCGCTCCGCGTAGGGCTGCACGGCCGAGACCAGGTCGAAGCCGGGGTCCAGGCCGGTACCCATGGACTCGGCGGTGACGAGCATGCGCAGCAGCAAGGCGGACTCGCGCGGGAGCTGCAGCTTGTGGTGGCGCAGCACGGAGATCAGATCCGCCATGAGCTCGCCCACCCGCACCTCTTCGAGCGGTTTGTTGGCGTAGCGGCGCATCATCACGGAGACGTCGCGTTCCAGGTCCCGCTTGGAGACGTCGTGCTGGCCGCTATCGGTCAAGCCCAGCAGTCCGGTCGCGGCGCGGCGCGGGTTGTTCTGCACGACGCCGAGCAGCAGGGTGATCAGGTGGTCCCGGAACTCCTCACTGAGGTTGCCGACCATCCCGAAGTCGATGACCGCGATCCGCCCGTCCGGCTCCACGAACAAGTTGCCGGGGTGAGGATCCGCGTGGAAGAACCCGTCCTCGAACACCATCTTGCAGATCGCGTCCGTGGCCTCCTTGGCCAGCAGGTGACGGTTGACGCCCTCGGCCTCGAGAGCGTCGTAGTCGTTGATCTTGACCCCGAACATCCGCTCCATGGTCAGCACACGGGAGGTCGTGGCCTCCCAATAGATCTCGGGGATGTGGATCTGCGGGTGGCCGATGAAGTTCTCGGCCATGCGCTGGGAGTTGCGGGCCTCCTGGATGAAGTCCAGTTCGTCCCGCAGGGAGGCGCTGAACTCCTCCACGAGCCCCTCGAGGTCGTAGTCCTGGGCGGCGGTCCAGTAGCGGGCCACCCACGAGGACATGTCCTGCAGAATCTCCAGGTCGCGATTGACCTCGTCGGTCACGCCGGGGCGGCGGACCTTGACGATGACTTCATGTCCCCGGAACACGGCGGCGTGGGCCTGACCGATCGATCCGGTGGCCACGGGCTCGGGGTCCATGTGCGTGAGGATCTCCTCCGCCTGGGAATCCGGTTCGGCCTCGATCATGGCCCGGATCTGCTCCACGGGGATCGGTGGGGTGTCGTCCTGGAGCTTGAGCAGTTCGTCCGCGTAGCCGGAGGGCAGCACGTCCGGGCGGGTCGAGACGAGCTGGCCTAGCTTGATGAACGTGGGTCCCAGTTCCTCCAGGGCCATGCGCAGGTGTTCGGGCTGGGAGTGGATGGTCTGCGGATCGATGAGTTTCACGCGCGCCAGGGGGGCCCGCCACTGCGGTTTCAACCCACCGAGAGCGAAGCCGAAACCGTGCTTGGTGAGCACCTCGATGATCTGGAGGAACCGTTCGCGGCGAGAAATCATATGGGTGAAAGAACCCCTTACAGCGTTCTGTGCAGGTAGAAGGCCATGAATCCGGTGGCCACAGCCACGATCAACACGAGCGTCGTGGCCAATGGTTCCACACCCAGCAGGATGATGCTCACGAGTACCAGGATCACGGTGAGCGCGGCGAGCGCGGTGACCAGGGGCTTCAGCCCGCGCGTGAGTCCGCCCACCAGCCGGGCCGCACTGGACCCGCCGGTCGCGCGGCGGGGTTCACGCGCGGGGGCGGGTGCCGCGGGTCGGGTCTGGGTGCCGGGGCGGTTGCGAGCGGCGTCGTCGTCGGTGTGGGCGGCGTTGAAACCGCGGCGCCATTTCTTGGCGTTGCGCCCGCGGTCCGATTCCACGGGCACGTAGGCCGGGGGCACCTCGAAATCCTCGGCGTCCGGCAGCAGCTCGGGGACGTCGTTGGGCAGGTCCGTGAACCACTGCTGGGGGACCTCGGAGGCGCGGGCGGCCTGCAAGGTCATGGACACCTCGAACGAGGAACCACGAATCGTCCCCCACACGGCGGTGAGCAGATCCTGTTCGAACGCGTAGTGGATGATCGGGATGAACTGCTGGGACATCTGGGTAGAGAGCCGACCCACCTGTTTGCGTTCGTAGAGAACGTCCACGGTGTCGACGGTGAGCCCGTGGGAGTTCTTGACCTTGTTGACCTCGAGGGTGAGGATCACGCGGCCCTCACCGGAGGCTGGCACGATCGAGTGCAGATACTCGGCGAACTCCTGTTCGTCCAAAACCTTGATCGAGGAGCCCTGGGGCAGCACGGCCGATTGCGCGGGCGCGGTGTTGAGGGGGAACAGCAGGTCCGGGGGAGCGATGCCGATCGTCGCGCGCGCGGCGACCTCCGCCTGCCCGTCCTGGCGCTGCAACTCGGCCTCCAGGTGCAGCGGGACCACGGGGGTGTAGCCGGAGGCGATCACGCGTGAGAGGGGGTGCCAGTAACGGTGTGCGTCCCCGGAACTGAGGTGGGCCACCTTGTTCCCGCCCACGCGCACGGACACGGTGCGCGGGTCGAAGGGGTTGTCCGGTTCCAGGACCAGCGCGGCCGTCCCGGTCCACGTCTGCGCCCGGCCCACGGAGAGGCCTCCGAACACCCGCATGATCTCGGTGTCGTAGAAGTTCTCGGTGACGACGTCCAAGGACCCTCGGTCGTTGAGCGCGTAATCCCTCATGGTCTCCCTCGCAATAGCGCCGACGCGTGCTCCGCCGCGGCATCACACCACATGCTAACCGTTGATCCCAACGCATCGATGTTCATCCGCTCGGTGGAAAGCGGACCCCCAGGGTTCACCGGGACAGGCACGCCACCTGCAGTTCCACGGCCCTTTCGGCGTCCGCCGCGAGTTCCATGATGATGCGTCGCAGGGCCCCCGGGGCGTCCCGGTGGGCGTCCAACCACGCGTGGGTTTCCCGCACCACGGGGTGTTCCTTCGGGTCAGACGACGCCGCCCGCACCTCGATCGCGCGCGGGTACAGTCCGCGCACCATACGAGTCGCGATCTCCATGGAGTGGGTGTCCCACCATTCGGCGAAGTGGGCGAAGTACTCGGACTCGTAGCGATGCAGCACGGCAGGGGCCGCCAACTGGAAGCCGGAGATCGTGGCGCTCAGCTCGTCGTTGGACAGCTCCCCGGCCACGATCCGCTGCCACGCCTCGTCCTTGGCCCGGTCCGAGCGGATGGCGGCCACGGCCCGGGTGTAGCCCAACCGGCCGTCGCGGGTGGGATCCTGCGCGTGTTCGGTCTCCAGCTCGGAGACCGTGGCGTGACCCGTGGCGGTGAGCGCGGTGAGAAGAGACCAGCGCAGCTCGGAGGACAGGGGCAGACCGGCCACCGTGCCCTCGTCCCCGAGCCACTCCTGCACCTGACGGGCGTAGCTGCCGTCCCGCGCCGCTTCGCGGGCGAAAGCGCGCGCGAGTACCAGCTGCTCACCGGAACCCGCCTCCGCGGCCAGCAGGGCATTGCGCAGGGCCTCGAGGAATTCACGCCGCGAGGCGGTGCGGTACTGGTAGGGCACGTACTCGCCCAGGGCCTGACCCGCGTGGTCCAGCACGGTCGTGAGGATCGCCGCGTGACGCTCCGCACCGCACTCACGCGCCGCCATGGACACGTACTCCCGAGGGGACAGCCGGGCGTCGCGCACCGCGGCCCACACCTGCGAGTGCGCCACCGCTCGCGCGAGCGGGTCTTCGATCGCCCCCACCAGGCGGGTGATGGCCGCAAGCGATTCCGGGTCCGGATGGGCCAGGCAGTACGTGAGGTCAGTGTCGTTGACCAGCAGGAACGACTCGCCGTCCTGGGCCTCGCTGCTCGGGGCGTCGCCTAGACCCGTGACGGGAACGGGCGTGTCCGAGGCCGGCACTCGTACCTCGGTGCGCGCCGTGTTCACCACGGCATCGCTATCCCGCGTGTACCGGCCCACGGTCAGCCCGTGCGGACGCAACGACGCCGCTCGCTGGGTCAGCGTGGCGCTCGCCACCGCGGTGCCGTCCACTGCGGCGGGGTCACCGGACCCCGCGCCGTCGTGCGTGGCATGTGCACGCGGCGCCGCGGCGTCGTCGTCCACCGAGCCCGGGAGGCGGACCTCCAGAACGGGGACACCCGTGGTGTGCAACCACTGCTGGGCCCACGCGCGGACGTCGTGATCGCTGGCCTCGTCCAGGACCTCCAGGAAGTCGTCCAGGCTCGTGTTCTCGAACGCGAACCGGCGGAAGTACGCCCGGCACGCGTCCATGAACGCTTCCTCACCCACGAACGCCACGAGCTGCTTCAGCACGGAGGCGCCCTTGGCGTAGGTGATGCCGTCGAAGTTCTGCCGCGCGGCCTCCAGGTTCGGGATGTTCGCGACGATCGGGTGCGTGGTGGGCAACTGGTCCTGGCGGTATGCCCACTCCTTACGGGCGAGCGCGAACGTGACCCACGCGTCCGTGTACTCGGTCGCGTGCACGGACGCGTACGCGCCCATGAACTCCGCGAAGGACTCCTTCAACCACAGGTCGTCCCACCACCGCATGGTCACCAGGTCCCCGAACCACATGTGGGACATCTCGTGCAACAGCGTGTTCGCCCGCCCCGCCAACTGCGCCCGCGTGGCACCCGACGGGAACAGGTACGCCTCCGTGAACGTCACGAGCCCCGGGTTCTCCATGGCCCCCAGGTTGTACTCCGGCACGAACGCCTGCTCGTACTTCCCGAACGGGTACGCGAACGCGAACAACCGCGGGAAGAAATCCAGACCCTGCTTGGTGAGCATGAACAGCTCCTGGGCGTCCATGTACTCAGCGAGCGCCCGCCGGCAGTACAGCGTGAGGGGGATCGTCACGGCCTCGCCCTGGGGGTCGGTGCCGGCCCACTCGTCGGTGAACCGGGCGTAGGGCCCCGCCAGGATGGCGGTGATGTAGCTCGAGATCCGCTGGGTGGGGGCAAAGTCGTGGGCCACCGCGCCGGGGACGTCGCAGTCGTCGGTGGTGTTCTGCCCCGTGGGGTCCCCGTTGGACGCCGCGAGCCACTCCGGGGGCGTGATCACGGTGAAGTGGTAGACGGCCTTGAGGTCCGGCTGCTCGAACACGGGGAACACCCGGCGGCAATCGGCGGGCTCGTACTGGGTGTAAAGGTAAACGGAGTCGTCCTGGGGGTCCACATAGCGGTGCATGCCCTCCCCGGAACGGGAGTACAGCGCGCGACCCACCACGTGCAGCTCATTGGCCGTGCCCAGCTCCGGCAACCGGATCCGCGAGCCCTCCACGACGTCGTCCACGTCCAACGACTCGCCGTTGAGTTCCACGGCGCTCACGGTGTCGTGGATGAAGTCGATGAACGTCTCCGCACCGGCCTCCGCGGTGAAGCGCACCGTGACCTCGGTACCGAATGTCGTGGCGCCCGGCTCCCGTGCTCCCGAGAGATCCACCGTGACCCGGTAGTCCTCCACCCGGATCTGCTCCGCGCGCGTCATGGCATCTTCTCTGGTCAGTGAGCTGGCTCCCATGACCCCAGTGTAGGCATCCGCCCGCCCGCGCCCGCTTGTGGCCCGCTGGGCGTGCCGGGCAGACGACGACGCTGCCGTCGGCAACCGCGCGATACGGCGTCGTCGTCCCCGCCCGGGCTCCCGACCGCGCCCTCGTCCGCGCCTACGACGGCGGGCCCCCCCCGCGGGGGGGGGGGCGCGCGGGGGGGTGGGGGGGGCGGCGGCCGGGGGCGAGGTGGGTAAGGGGTGTTATTTGGGGCGCACACA
>NZ_LZMM01000013.1:0-43300 GCF_001665945.1 Kocuria sp. ICS0012
TTTTTCTCCACCCCCGCGGCCGCCTTTTTGCGGGGTACCCCCCAATTGGGCCCCCCATGAAATTTCCTTTCGGCACCGCCGTGGGGGCGCCGGATTCCGGCGCACCACGAGAACGGTTACTTCTTGACGATCGTTTCCTGGTTCACAGCGGTCGCGCCCAGGGACTCGTGCTCCTCGACCCCGGCCTCGATCCCGTGCTTGGAACCGTGGAAGTCCCGTTTGACCTCGGCCACGGCCGTCTTGAGCGCCTCGACCGCGTCGTCCTCGAGCTTGCCCGTGGAGTTGATCGAGTCCATCACGTTGGTCGTGCGCCGGACCTGGTCCAGCAGCGCGCGCTCGAAGTCCGCGACGTTGGCGACGTCGACGTCGTCGAGCTGGCCCGTGGTACCGGCCCAGATGGACACGACCTGGTCCGCGACGGGGTACGGCGTGTACTGGGGCTGCTTGAGCAGCTCCATGAGCCGCTCACCGCGGATCAGCTGCTGACGGGACGCGGCGTCCAGGTCCGAGGCGAACATGGCGAACGCCTGCATGGATCGGTAGGACGCGAGGTCCAGTTTCAGCGTGCCGGAGACCTTCTTCATGGCCTTGACCTGCGCGGCACCGCCCACG
Source organism: Kocuria sp. ICS0012 (assembly GCF_001665945.1). Taxonomy (NCBI): domain Bacteria; kingdom Bacillati; phylum Actinomycetota; class Actinomycetes; order Micrococcales; family Micrococcaceae; genus Kocuria; species Kocuria sp. ICS0012. The sequence goes on from NZ_LZMM01000013.1 coordinate 613, forward strand.
CGGGACACCGAGATGCCCACGTCCACGGCGGGACGCTGGTTGGCGTTGAACAGGTCCGACTGCAGGAAGATCTGACCGTCGGTGATGGAGATGACGTTGGTCGGGATGAACGCCGAGACGTCGTTCGCCTTGGTCTCGATAATGGGCAGACCGGTCATGGAGCCCGCGCCCAGCTCGTCGGAGAGCTTGGCGCAACGCTCGAGCAGGCGCGAGTGCAGGTAGAAGACGTCACCCGGGTACGCTTCACGTCCCGGCGGGCGGCGCAGCAAGAGCGACACCGCACGGTAGGCCTCGGCCTGCTTGGAGAGGTCGTCGAACACGATGAGCACGTGCTTGCCGCCGTACATCCAGTGCTGACCGATCGCGGAACCCGAGTAGGGGGCCAGGTACTTCAGACCGGCGGACTCGGACGCGGGAGCGGCCACGATCGTGGTGTACTCCAGGGCGCCGTTGTCCTCGAGGGTCTGGCGCACCGCGGCGATCGTGGAGGCCTTCTGACCGATGGCCACGTAGATGCAGCGCACCTGCTTGTCCACGTCACCGGACTCCCAGTTGGAGCGCTGGTTCAGGATGGCGTCCACCGCGATCGCGGTCTTACCGGTCTGGCGGTCACCGATGATCAGCTGACGCTGGCCACGCCCGATCGGGATCATGGCGTCGATGGCCTTCATGCCGGTCTGCAGCGGCTCGTGCACCGACTTACGCATGGTCACGCCCGGAGCCTGCAGCTCCAGTTCGCGGCGACCCTCGGTGGCGATGGGTCCGAGATCGTCCAGGGGCTCGCCCAGGGGGTCCACGACGCGGCCGAGGTAGCCCTCGCCCACGGGCACCGACAACACCTCGCCGGTGCGGTGCACCTCCTGGCCTTCCTCGATGCCCTGGAAGTCACCGAGCACCACGACGCCGATGTCGCGGGTGTCGAGGTTCAGGGCCAGGCCCAGCACCCCGTTCTCGAACTTGAGCAACTCGTTCGCCATGACGGAGGGCAGGCCCTCCACATGCGCGATACCGTCCGCGGCGGACGACACGCGTCCGACTTCTACTCGTTCCACATTGCCGGGATCGTAGGACGCCGCGAACTCATTCAGCGCACTACGGACCTCATCGGCATTGATGGTCACATCGGCCATCTACTGTCCCTGCTCTCTACGTCTTGTGATCATCGCTCGAGCCATGACCACGGTTGTACTTGTCGCGATGCGTTGCCCCATCGCCGTGCGGCCGCCCCAGCGGTCGGGGGGGGCAACGTGACGAGATGCCGGCATCGACCGACTCCCCGCGATCCCCGCTGCGCGCGGGGATCAGGCTGCGATCCGCTGCTGCAACTGTTCCAGCCGGTGGGTCACCGATCCGTCGATGACCTCCTCGCCCACCTGCACCCGCAGGCCACCCACCAACGACGGGTCCACCTCCGTGGTGAGCTTCAGGTCCCGTCCGTACAGCCGGTTCAGACCCTGGCGCAGTTTCTCCGTCTGGTCCTCCCGGAGGGGACGAGCCGTGGTGATCCGCGCGATCCAGCGCTGCTGACGGTCCGCGACCCACTCGGCAAAGTGCCCGAGCAGGCGACCGGGTAGTGCGCCCCGGGGTTCGCTCGCCGCGCGTTCGATCAGCAAGGACACCTCCTCCGAGCTCGTCGTCATGAGACGACGGGCCAGGGTGACCTTGGCCTGCGCGCTCGCGCGCGAGTCCGAGAACGCGTTCTGCACCTCGGTGGAGTGATCCAGTACGGACTTGAACCGGATCAGTTCGTCCACGAGGGTCTCGAGCGCGTTCACGCCGCCGCGGTTCTCGGCGGACGCGGCCGCGAACAACACGGCCGTGCGTTCGATCCCGTCACCCAGCTGGCGCTCGGTGGCGCTGCGCTGGGATGCGAGTTCGGCGACGACGTCCACGGCCACCTCGTGCGCGCGGCCGTCGAGCAGCGTGTGCACGAACCGGGCGCGGTCCTCTGCGGGCCGGGAGGGATCCGTGAGAGCGCGGCGCAGTGCGCCGTTCTCGTCCACGATGTCCAGGATCTCGAACAACTGGTGTGCGATCTCGGGACTCGCGGCAGATGCCCAGCGGTCAACGTCCACGGAGAGCGGACGATAGGGTTCGTTCGATGCTTCTGCCATTACCGTGCAGCTCCCGTGCGACCTTGCTCGGCCTCGAGATCAGCCAGGAAACGATCGACCACGCGGTTGGCGCGATCGTCGTCGTTCAAGGACTCCCCGACGATCTTGGACGCGAGCTGTGTTGCCAAAGTGCCCACCTCGTCACGCAGTGAGACCACAGCGGCCGCACGCTCGGCCTCAATGGCCTTGTGCGCGTTCTCGGTGATCCGCGCGGATTCGAGGTTGGCGCGATCCTTGAAGTCCGCCAGGATCTTCTCGCCCTCGGAGCGAGCTTCCTCACGAATCTTCTGGGCCTCGAGCCGGGCACTTTCGAGCTGCTGGTTGTACTCGTCGCGAGCGGCCTTGGCCTCGGCCTGAGCAGCCTTGGCCTTGGCCAGTCCACCCTCGATGGCGTCAGCGCGGTCCCTGAAGACCTTTTCGAACGCCGGGACGATGAACTTGTACGCGATGAAGAGCAGAATTGCGAACCCCACAAAGGTAATCAGCATTTCCCAGCCGTTGGGGAGCAGAGGGCTCTGCCCCTCTTCAGCTGCCAACACCATTGCGTTCATGAGCGCGATTCCTGTTCTCTAGTTAGGGCGAGTGCGAAAGGGAGAGCCCTTAGAGCAGCGCCAGGACGAAGCCCAGAATGGCGAGCGCCTCGACCACGGCGAAGCCCATGAACAGCATGGGCTGGATCACGCGCTGGGACTCGGGCTGACGGGCCACGGACTGCATGTAAGCCGCGAAGATGAGACCCACACCGATGCCACCGCCGATGGCAGCGAGACCGTAGCCAATAACGCTGAGCGAACCTTCCATTATGGATATTTCCTTTCTGGGTGCCCGCTGGAGCGGGCCGTGGTGCCATTACGGGAAACCGTGAATGGTCGATGGTCACGTGAGCGGCCCGGAGGTCGCGCTCCTTCGTGGGGCTAGTGCCCCTCCTGCAGTGCGCCCTGTACGTACACGGCGAACAGCAGGGTGAAGATGTAGGCCTGCAGGATCTGGATCAGAACCTCCAGGAAGTAGATGAACAGTCCGAGGACCAGACCGAAGATCGAGCCGCCGATGCCCAGGGCGCCGCCCACCTCGGTGGCGAGGTACGCCATGAAGGCCGCCGCGACCATGATGGCCATGTGGCCGGCGAACATGGTGGCGAACACACGCAGTGCGTGGGTCACGGGGCGGATGATCATGTTCGAGAGGAACTCGAGCGGGATCAGGATGAGGTACAGGACCTTGGGGACGTTCGGCGGCATGGTCATCTTGGCCATGAAGTGGCCCAGACCGTGGCGCTTGATGCCGACCCCGACCCACACGACGTAGGCGATGGCCGCGAAGACGTACGCGGTGCCGGGGTGCGAGAACGTGGGCAGCTGCAGGACGGGGATGGACCCGAAGAGGTTGTTCACCAGGATGAAGAAGAAGAAGGTGAACAGCAGGGGCACGAACGGGCGGAAGTCCTTCTCGCCGATGATGTCGCGACCCAGGTGGTTACGCACGAGCCCGTAGCCCATCTCACCCAGGTACTGGCCCTTGGTGGGGACCAGCGCTCGCCGCCGCACCACGTACATGAAGAACGCGGCGATCAGAACCACCGACAACAGGATCAGCAACGAGTGCTTACCGAGGGCGAAGGAACCCACTTCGAAGAACGGGGGCAGATGCGCATCTTCCGTGGACGGGGCCACGAATTCGGCCGGAATCCTCAGGGCGGGGTTCAATACAGGTCCTTTCTGCGGTATCCAGACCGGTCACACTCTGGGCTCGGGGCCCATGCCGGATGACTTCTTCGTCTCCGACGGGGTCTTTTGCGGGGCGGTACTGCGGTTCAAGGCGTCCCTCATATGAAGATAACCGAGGTACACCCCGGCGGCCGCCCCGAAGACAGCTCCCGCGATCACAATCCACCGAGTTCCCAGTAGGTGATCCAGGAACCAGCCTACCAAACTCCAAAACACCGCACCGACCACGATGTACAGCAGGACCGCGATCCCACCACCCAGACCGCCACGCTCCACGAGCTCCCCTGCGGTGTGGAGGGTTTCCTTGCGCGCGTTGTCCCGCATGCGCGTTGACATCCCCCGCAGGTCCCTGGGGCGCCGGTCTCCCGGCTCGTTCGGTGCGGAACTCATGGCGTTCGCCTTTCGTGAGTGGGTCGGTCGTGCCCCGCCCGGCCGCCACTCGAGTCACGGGCGGGAGGGACGGACGGGGCGGCAGCGGCGTCGTCGTGGGCGTGTTCGACGGCCGACGACGCCGCGTGGGGTGCGGGCTCGGGCGCGTCCTGCCGGGTGACACCGCGGGTCAGCACGGTGAAACCGGCCAGGGCGAGTACGAGACACACCAGGACGGTCACGGCGAACACGCGCGGGGCGAGCCACGGCGGGGCCCCCAGGAACAGCAGGAACCAGCCCAACACGAGCACCTTGAGGAGGTACAGCGCGGCGAGCGCGGGAGCCGTGGCCGCCGGTGCCACGCGGTACATCTGAGCCGCCACGAGGGCGGTGGCTGCGGAGCTGACCGCGATGATCCCCGCCCCGAGCAGCACCGAGCGCGGTGCCGACAGCATGTCCACGACGGCTGAAAGTGTAAGCAGAATCACACCCAGGATCAGGAACATGACGGCCCCGGCCCGCACACCCCGGGCGTAGGAAGGGGGGCGGGAGCGGGCGGCGTCGTGCGCGGCGGATTCCGCCGACGAACGGGGAGCGCGGTCAGGGGTCACGGGCGCAAACTCCGTGCGGTGCTCCGGGCGCGGTCAAGCAGCACCGGCGACACGAGGTACAGCACGATCACGAGCACCACAGCCACACCGGCGAGCACGGAACCCGTGCCCGCGGCCCGCAGACCGTAGAGGGAGATCAGACTGACGCACGCCGTGGCGGTCGTGACCACCGCGGCGGACTGCACGTGGGACAGGCCCACGTCCGTGAGGCGCTGGTAGACGTGCTGCCGGTGCGGTGTGTACCAGACCTCCCCGCGGCGGATGCGCAGCACGAGCGTCACGGCGGTGTCCGCGAGGTAGACCAGCAGCGGGGACAGCAGGTACTCCACGTAGACGCCCGAGAGGAACGCGCCGATCGCGATCGCGGCGATGGCACTACCCAGGACGTAGGAGCCGACGTCGCCCAGGAAGACCGTGCCGCGCCCCAGGTTCCACGGTAGGAAGCCCAGGAACGCACCGGCGAGCGCGAGGCCCGCGCACACCATCCACGGCATCCCGTTTGCCGCACCAGCCCACGCGTAGAACAGCCCCACCACGCCGCCGTGCAGCCCGGAGATCCCGTTGATACCGTCCATGAAGTTGGCGATGTTGACGTAGGCCACGGTCGCGAGCACACCCACGGGCCACCACCACGCGGGGATGCCCAGGGCCACGATCATGGCGGCGGTCCCGAGCGCGCCCACGAGGGCCTGCATGCCCAACCGGACTCCGATGGACACGCCGCGGTAGTCCTCGGCCCAGCCCAGGGCCGCGCTGGCAGCGGTCATGGCGAGCACGGACAGGGCGAGCGAGCGGTCCACGGGGATCAGACCGAACCCCAGGGACAGCCCGTACGTGAGGATCAGGGCGATGGCCACCGCGAGTCCCATCCCGCGCAGTACGGGCCGCGAGTGCGAGGACCGGTCGGACGGGATGTCGATCACGCCCCACCGGCGTAGCAACGGCTTGACCGCGAACGGCAAGAGCACTGAGAGCACGAAGGCAGCGGCGAGTGTCCACGGGGCGAGGGCCAACAACAGATTCAGCGCCTGGCCGTCCGTGAAAGTGGCGGGGCCGGTGTCGACCGCGGGGGCCGTGGGTACGCCGTGGGCGGGCAGGAACGCGGTGGACACGAGGACGGTGCTCATGCGTGGCGCCTCCAGCCCGTGTGTCCCTCGGCGGCGTCGCCGTCCGCACCGTCAGCGTCCGCGTCCTCGGCGCGGGGTCCGGTGGCCGGTGCGCACTCGGCGGCGCGCGGCACGGAGAAGTCCGTGACCTTGGGCTGGGTGCTCACCACGACCTGCGGGATGGACCCCGTGAACATCATCCCGCCGCGCACCTTCCACACGTGACGGTCCAGGTTCGCGGGATCCAGGCGCTCGGCCTTGGCGTGGGAGATCTTGGGGTGGAAGGGCCGCTCGTCGGTCTCACCCGTGCCGATGAGGTCCTCATGCAGCTTCTCACCGTGGCGCAGCCCGGTGATCTCGATGCTGATGTCCTCGCGCCCGGACATCGACCGCAACCGGCGGGCGATGTCCAGGATCCGCACGGGCTCCCCCATGTCCAGGATGAGCACCTCTCCCCCGTGCGCGATCGCACCGGCCTGGATCACGAGCTGACACGCCTCGGGGATGGTCATGAAGTACCGGGTGGCATCCGGGTGGGTCACGGTGATCGGCCCGCCCTGGCGGATCTGTTCCGCGAACAGCGGCAGCATGGACCCGCGCGAACCGAAGACGTTGCCGAAGCGCACGGACGCGTAGCGCTTGCCCGTGCGGTCCCCCATCCACGCGGTGAGTTTCTCCGCCACGCGCTTGGAGTGACCGAGCGCCGTGGTGGGGTTGGCGGCCTTGTCCGTGGAGATGTTCACGAACACGTCCACGTCCACGGCGGCCGCGGCGCTCAACACGTGCAGCGAGCCCATGACGTTGGTCTTCCACGCCTCGTCCGGGTACTGCTCGAGCAGGGACACGTGCTTCAGCGCCGCAGCGTGGAAGACCACCTGGGGCCGGCGGTCCTGGAACACCCGGGTGAGCGCGTCCGGATCGCGGATGTCACAGAGCACGGTGTCGTTGCCGTCCAGCAGGCCACGCCCGGTGATGGAGATCTGGGTGGCCTGCAATCCGGATTCGTCACGGTCCAGCATGATCAGCTCGGCGGGTTCGAAACCCACGAGTTGGCGGCACAGTTCCGAACCGATCGACCCACCCGCGCCCGTGACGAGCACGCGCTTGCCGGTCACGTACCCCGCAATGGCCTCCACGTGGATGTCCACGGGCCGCCGTCCGATGAGGTCCTCCATGGAGATGTCACGAAGGTCCACGCTCTGGTTTGCGCCGGTGAGCATCTCGGTCAGGGGCGGGACGGTCATCACGCGAGTCCCTGTGCCCTCCACGGCTTCCGAGACGCGTTGCATGGTGCGGGGGTCCACGTCCGCGACGGCCACGATCAGCACGCCGGCGCGCGTGTGCTCCAGGACGGACGCGGCGTCGTGCAGCGTGCCCATGACCGGGACGGAGGAGATGCGCAGGTGCTTCTTGGCGGGGTCGTCGTCGAGCAGGGCCACGGGCAGGAAACCGGAGGCGGGGTCCTGCATCATGCGGTGTACCAGGAACGTGCCCAGCGCGCCCGCACCGAAGATCACCACGTTCTGCGCCTGCTCACCCGGCTTGGCCGTGGATTCCTGGTACATGCGTTTGAGGTAGCGGAACGCGGCCATCAGCAGGCACGCGAACGGGAACGCGATGAACCCCAGCGAGCGCGGGATCCACAGGGCCACACCGAAGACCAGCAGGACGGCCTCGAGCAGTGCCGTGACGATCACGGTCACGACCACGAGCAGCTTGGCCTCCTCGAAACTGCCGAACGAGTACCGGCCCTTGTAGAGGGCGAACGAGAATCCCACGAGCAGTTGCAACACGACCGCCACCACGCACGTGATGATCACGCCCCCCACGGAGATGAGCTCCACGTTCATCTCGAACCGGAGGAACGCCGCGACCCACAGCGCCACGATCCACGCGACGGAATCCAAGATCATCTGGATCCACAGCCACGCGACCGGTTTGTCCGCTCGGGGGGTGGGGCTTGCGGGGGTGACCATGCAGTCGTAGTCCTTTCGGGTGCGGGTCAGTCGCGGTGACCCACCATGAGCCGGTACGCCGTTTCCCGTACCCTCAGGGGGACGAATCGGTAGCCGCCGCGCACCATGACGTTCACGGCCCATTGTAGGAACCCCACGTGGCCCAGGGTGCGCAACCGGTGCTGCAACGTCAGTTCGGCCCGCAGCACGCGGTACCCGCCGCGGCGTTCGTAGGAGCCCGCGGAGACGCGATAACCCACGAGCGGTTCCGCCACGTTGCGCACGTCCGCGCCAGCATGGAGCATGCGCGTCCACAACCAGTAGTCCTCGGCCATGGGGACGTCCTCGTAACCACCCACGGCGAGCGCGGCACTGCGGCGCAGCACGACCGTGGGATGGGAGATGGGGTTGCGGTATCGGCTCACCGCGGCGATCCGCGCGGCCCCCACGGGGGCTGTGCGCAGCGCGACGGGCCGAGTCTCGTCGTCGCCGATCTCGTGCATGGACGCACCCACGAGATCCGCGCCGTCCTCGATCAGGGGCAGTTGCCTCTCGAACCGGCGGGGGTAGGAGACGTCGTCCGCGTCCGCGCGCGCGACGACGTCGTACGCGCACCGCGGCAACGCAACGGTCAGCGCCTGGGCGAGGCCACCGTTCTCCGGGATCCGCAGCACACGGACGGGGATCGGGGATTCTTTCGCGAGCCGCTCGAGCTCCGCCGTGACCGACGCCGACACCGGACCGTCCTGGACGAGCAGCACCTCCGCGGGCGGGCGGGTCTGCTCCACCGAATTAGACTCCACCGCGCGCCGGATCCGCTCGGCGGTGTCCGCGGCGTACACGGGGATCAGCACCGAGAACCGAGCCGGCAGTTGCGCGGGGGTCAGCGGGTCAGCGAGGGCCACCGAAACCACGTCCGCGCATGCCGTTGCCGTAGAGCCGCGCCCACCGCACCAGTCCGGGCAGGTCACGGCGGCGCGCGTAGTGGGCGGGGTAGCCGATCGCGTCCGCGACCAGTTGCACCACGCGCTTGTAACGCCACGAGACGTACCCGCGGTTACGGAAGAAGTGGCGCTGCTTGAACTCCCCCGGCGGGATCAACACCTGCAGCTTGCCGGGGATCACCACGTGTTCCTCGGCCCAGCCCGGCGGGTGGGACACGGCCGTGGTCGTGACCGTGCCGAACGGCAGCCCACTCTTGCGCAGGCGCACGAGGAAGTCGACCTCATCCCCGCGCAGGAACAGTTTCAGGTCCGGCAACCCCACCCGGAAGAACACGGACTCGTCCATGAGCGCACCGTTGAAGAAATTGGCGTAGGAATCGATGAAGCCCAGCGGTTCCAGGTCCGCGCGACGGTGGGTGATCCCGCCGTCCAAGCGGAACGGGAACGCGAGGGCGTCGTGGTCCTGGGGCGCCACGATGAGCGGTGACACCACGGCGAGCCCCCGCTCGCGCGCTGTTTCGCGCAGGGTGTGTAGGCACTCGGGGTCCTCGGGATGGGCGTCGTCGTCCATGAGCCACACCTGGTCCGCGCCGCTCGCGAGCGCCGTGAGGATGGCGAGCGCGAATCCGCCCGCCCCGCCCAGATTGGCCACGGAGCGGCGGTAGTGCAGCGTGAAGGCTCCCCCGATCCGCTCCCCCAGCGCGGCCTGGTCCAGGGCAGTGCGCCCGGCGTCCACGAGACACAGACTCGCGATCGGGTCGGTCTGGACGCGCAGCGCGTCGATCAGCGCCGCGACGTCCTCGGGGCGGTCCTGCGTGACGCACGCGACGCTCACGTTCGCGTCCGGACGGTCGCTCGCCCGCGCGGTGGATTCGGTCATGGCGCCCCCGGGACGACTCGTGATGTGCAAGGAAGATGTGCTCGACCGCGGCGCACGCGCAGCCGCTCGCGCGGGCGCCCGGCACGCCGGTGAACTCCGGGAGTCTATCAACGCGTACCTTGACGCCGCCTCGACGTCACCCGCACGGGTGATGTGCCGTGCTGACGACCACGGGCTGACCACCAAGAACGGGTCCGGGGCGCTACCGTACGATGAAGACACCATCACAGGAGGAGACACAACAGTGACGGCTCACAGCTGGCGCGTTCTCGGGGCCACGGGGTTCATCGGTTCCGCCATCACCACTGCCCTGCAGACCCGGAACATCCCGGTCACCCCGGTGGCCACCCCCCGACTGGCCTCGCCCGCGACCACGGTGCACCACCTCATTGAGCACGCGCACCGCCTCGAGTCCGTGATCGACTACCTGGCCGATTCCTTCGCCGGCGCGGACGTGGTGGTCAACGCCGCCGGTCTGGCCGCCCCCGATCAGACGCACCAGCAGTCCCTGACCGGGGCTAACGCGCTGCTTCCCGTCCTCGTGGCGCTCGCCGCCCACCGCACGGGCGTGCGCCGGGTGATCCACATGAGTTCCGCGTCCGTGCAGGCCGACGCACCCGTGCTGGACGAGTCCATCCGCACCGCACCGTTCTCCCCCTACTCCTTCTCCAAGGCCCTGGGCGAGTCCGCGCTCTACCGGTTGCGCTCCCAATGGCGCGAGGAATCCGGCGCTCCGCAGTTGAGCGTCATCCGCGCGACGTCCGTGATGGGCAGCGGGCGGCGCACCACGCGCATGCTCGCACGGTTCGCGTCCTCGCCCCTGAGCTCGGTCGCCGGGGACGGCTCCGCCCCCACCCCCGTGACCTCCGTGACCGCCCTCGCGCAGTTCACGGTGGCCGTGGGCGAGTTCCCTGAGGTCCTGCCCCCCGTGATCCTGCAACCGTGGGAGGGCGCCACGACCGGTTCCGTGCTGCGCGACGCCGGACGCCGCCACCCCCTGCAGCTGCCGTCCTGGGTGTGCCGGGCGGTGATCGCGACCGCGCGCACGGCCTCGGCCGCTGCCGGTTACCGCTACGGCGGGCTCATCCGCCGCCTGGAGGTCACGTGGTTCGGTCAGCGCCAGGTCCCCGGGTGGGCCCACGACAACGGTGTGCTCCCCGAGCCCCACGTGCAGGAGGTGCTGCGCCAGGCGCACCTCGCGCTGGGTCGCTGAGCCGCGCGTTGGGTTCTTCGCAGCGCGGCCGCGCCCGGTCCGGAGCACTCCCGCGCTGACAGAACGATCCCCGCACCGTACCCGTCATGGGATGGTGCGGGGATCGTCTCGTCAAGTCACCTGTTGTTCAGGCCCCGTGGTTCTCGGGTTCCCCGGCGACGAGCCGCTGCGCCTCCTCCATGCTCAGTGCCCCGGTCCCGTCCCAGCGCGGCTCGGTGTCCGGTGTGCGTTCCCGTCCCTGGTCCACGAACGGACGGGCCTCCGCGGGGGAACTTCGGACCAGGTCGGCCACGAGGTCCTCGTCCGCGGGAGTCGAGCCGGCCGAGAGGGCCGCGCCCTCGCCGAACGATTCCGGTGCATTCGCTTCGGGGTTCTGACGCGCGGAGTGTGTCGACGCCGCGGCGTCGTCGTCCGAGACCGCTGCGCCGGCACCGCTGGCTGCAGCGGCCGCCTCCGGGCTCTCACCGGTCGCCGGAGCTGCCGGTTCGGTGCCGCCGTCCACGTTCGGGACGACCTCGCGCAGCCGCGCCAGCGTGATCGCGCCGTGGCGCAGCACCACGGGCGTCTCCCCCGTGCAGTCCACGATGGTCGAGGCCACGTCCTGCGCACCGGCGGGGACCTCACCCGCGGGCCGCGGACCGTCGTCGAGGTAGAGCGCCACGCGGTCCTGCAGCATCTCGCGGGCCTGCTCGGCGGTGCGCGCGGCGGGCATCCCCGTCCGGTTGGCGGAGGACACGGCCATGGGACCCACGCGTTCGAGGACCGCGCGGGTCACGGCGTCGTCGGGAACGCGTAGCGCCACTGTCCCATGGGTCTCCCCCAGGTCCCAGCCCAGGGTGGGCTGGGCCCAGCAGATGATCGTGAGGGCGCCGGGCCAGAACGCCTGCGCGAGCGCGCGGGCGTCGTCGGAGATCTGGTCCGCGAGGCCGTCGATCACCTCGGGGCGGGCGATCAGCACGGGCGGGGGCATTTCCCGCGTGCGGCCCTTGGCGCCCAGCAGTCCCTGGACACCGGGCGCCGAGAACGCATCGCAGCCGATGCCGTAGACGGTGTCCGTGGGCAGCACGAGGCATTCGCCGTCCGCGACGACGCCCGCGGCCTCGGTCACGGCCGCTTCGAGTTCCTGCGGGGTCCCGCAGGATCGGATCTCACTCACGAGCAACTCCTCTGCTGACGTGTTTCGTGTTCTTCCCGTGCTCCGCGCACCCGGCCGTCCCGTTCACGGTACGTCTCCCGGCACGACGGCGCTGCGGCGCCCCGGTCTCTCAGCCCCCCGGCCCCGGCAGCGTGGCGGTCGTGGCCCGCGGGCGGTCGGTCAGGTCATGGTGCGTGCGGATGTCCCGGAACCCCCGGTCCTCGAGGGCGCGGGCGACGGCCGCGACCTGGGACTCGGCGTGTTCCATGACGAACGAACCGCCCGGACGCAGGATCCGCACGGCGGTGTCCATCGCGGCGCACGGGAACGTCATCCCGGTCTCGTCCCCGCCGTACAGCGCCGTGGGTGGATCGTAATCGCGTACCTCGGGATCCTCCGGGATCTCACCGTCCGGGACGTAGGGTGGGTTGGTCACGACCACGCAGAACCGCCCCGCCGACTCGACCGTGACATCGCGGTAGTCGGATTCGAGCAAGCGCACGCGGGAGCCCGCCAGATTGCGCCGGGTCCATTCCAGTGCGGCCGGTTCGCGTTCCACGGCGGTGACCCTACTCGCGGGATCCTCGCTCGCCACGGCCAGGGCTATCGCGCCACTGCCCGTCCCGAGGTCGATGACCCCCGGGTGGGTCTCGCCGGCCCCGCGCCATACGCGCACCAGATCCAGGGTCAATTGGACGAGCAGTTCGGTCTCCGGGCGGGGGACGAAGACCCCGGGACCCACCGCGAGCTCGAGCTTACGGAACGGGGCCGTACCCATGATGTGTTGCAGGGGCTCACGCCGTGCGCGGCGTTCCACGAGGTCGCGGTACCCGTGCGGTTCCGGCGCGCCCAGAATGGCCCGCGCTTCGGTGTCCCCGCGGCCCAGGCCCAGCGTGTGGGCGGCGAGCAACACGGCGTCGACGTCCGGGGAGGCCACACCCGCGCGAAGCAACCGGGACCGGCCCCACGCGATCGCCTGGGCGAGAGTCGTGGCCACGGGAAGTTACTTCCCGCCCGCGGACCCGTGCTGCGCGGAGTCCTGACCCAGTTGTTCCAACCGGTGCTTCTCGTCCAGTTCCACGGCGGAGGCGATCACGGGTTCCAATGCGCCGTCCAGGACGTGGTCCAGGTTGTAGGCCTTGTACCCGGTGCGGTGGTCCGCGATGCGGTTCTCGGGGAAGTTGTAGGTGCGGATGCGTTCCGAACGGTCCACGGTGCGCACCTGCGACTTGCGGGCCGCGGCGTTCTCGGCGTCGATCTGTTCCTGCTGGTGCGCGAGCAACCGGGCGCGCAACACGCGCATGGCCGCCTCACGGTTCTGCAGCTGGGACTTCTCGTTTTGCATGGACACCACGATGCCCGTAGGGACGTGCGTGATCCGCACCGCGGAGTCCGTGGTGTTCACCGACTGCCCACCCGGACCCGAGGACCGGTAGACGTCGATCTTGAGGTCGTTCTGGTTGATGTCGATCTCGTCCGGCTCGTCCACCTCGGGGAAGACCAGCACCCCCGCAGCGGACGTGTGCACGCGCCCCTGGGACTCGGTCACGGGCACCCGCTGCACGCGATGCACCCCGCCCTCGTACTTGAACCGGGCCCACGCGCCCTCGGCCGGATCGGAGGAGGACCCCTTGACCGCGAGCTGGACGTCCTTGTAGCCGCCCAGTTCGGTGGGGGTTGACGAGAGGATCTCGGTCTTGAGCCCGGACTGTTCCGCGAAGCGCATGTACATGCGCAGTAGGTCCCCGGCGAAGAGGGCGGATTCGTCCCCGCCCTCACCCGCCTTGACCTCGAGGATCACGTTGCGGCCGTCGTCCGGGTCCCGCGGGATGAGCTTGCGGCGCAGTTCCTCGCGCGCCACGACGAGCTCGTCCTCAAGGGGCTTGACCTCCGCGGCGAGTTCGGGATCCACGCTCCCGAGCTCGCGCGCGGCGCCCAGGTCCTCGGAGATGCGTTCCACCCGGCGATGCGCCTCAACGATGCCGTTGAGTTCGGAGTAGCGCCGACCCAGTTTCCTGGCCTTGCTCGCGTCCGCGTGGACGGCGGGATCCGCCAGGGCGCGCTGGAGCTCGGCGTGCTCATCCAGCAGCGGCTGAACGGGGTCGGACATACGGTGCTCTCCTGGGATCGACGGGTGGAACGCGGTGCTCGCGGGTTCCTAGTGACCGGCCAGCGTGGTCTTCTGGACCTGCAGCAGGAACTCGGTGTTGGACTGGGTATCCCGCAGCTTGCTCGTGAGCAGTTCCAGGGCCTGCTGCTGTTCCAGACCGGAGAGCACGCGGCGCAGCCGCCACATGATCTTGATCTCGTCCGCGGACAGCAGGTTCTCCTCGCGGCGGGTACCGGAGGAATTGACGTCCACGGCCGGGAAGATCCGCCGGTCCGCGAGCTGACGGGACAGGCGCAGTTCCATGTTGCCCGTGCCCTTGAACTCCTCGAAGATGACCTCGTCCATCTTGGACCCGGTCTCCACGAGCGCGGTCGCGAGGATGGTCAGCGAGCCACCGTTCTCGATGTTGCGCGCGGCGCCGAAGAACTTCTTGGGCGGGTACAGCGCGGCGGAGTCCACACCACCGGAGAGGATGCGGCCGGACGCCGGTGCCGAGAGGTTGTACGCGCGGCCCAGGCGGGTCATGGAGTCCAGCAGGACCACCACGTCCATGCCCATCTCCACCAGGCGCTTGGCCCGCTCGATCGCGAGCTCCGCGACCGTGGTGTGGTCGTCCGCAGGCCGGTCGAAGGTCGAGGCGATAACCTCACCCTTGACCGTGCGCTGCATGTCCGTGACCTCTTCGGGGCGCTCGTCCACGAGCACCATCATGAGGTGGACCTCGGGGTTGTTGGTCGTGATCGCGTTGGCGATCGATTGCAGCATGAGCGTCTTACCGGCCTTGGGCGGGGAAACGATCAGACCGCGCTGGCCCTTGCCGATCGGGGCCACGAGATCCACCACGCGGGGACCGATCTTCTTGGGCTCGGTCTCCAGGCGCAGCCGCTCTTGGGGGTACAGCGGGACGAGCTTGTTGAACTCGACCCGGTCCTTGTTCTCCTCGGGCTTGCGGCCGTTGACCGTGGTCAGCTGCACGAGCGCGGAGAACTTCTGGCGCGAGTTGTTGTGTTGTTCGCCCTCACGGGGAGCACGGATGGCACCCACGATCGCGTCGCCCTTGCGCAGGTTGTTCTTCTTGACCTGGGACAGGCTCACGTACACGTCCGACGGGCCGGGCAGGTAGCCCGAGGTGCGCACGAACGCGTAGTTGTCGAGCACGTCCAGGATGCCCGCCACGGGCAGCAGGACGTCGTCCTCGGTGATCTCGACGTCGTCCACGTCCGGACCGTTGTGCCGGTTGCGACGGTTGCGCCGCTCGTTGCGGTCGTTGCGGTCGTTACGGTCGTTACGGTCGTTGCGATTGCGGTTGCGCCGGTTGCGGCGGGAGTTGCCCTCACCGTCGTTGTTGCGATCGTTGTTGTTGCGGTTGCGCCGGTCGTTGCGGTTCTGGTTGTCCTGACCGCCGTCCTTGGGGTCACCGGAATCGTTGGAACCGCCTTGGCCCTTGGAGTCACGGGGGTTGTCCCGGTCCTGACCGTTGTCCTTGGAATCCTTCTGGTGGTTGGCGTGGCGGGAACCGTCCACCTGACCCTGCTTGTTCTCGCGCCGGTTCTCGTCCTGGGACGAGCCGTTCTGCTCGGACTTCTCGTTGCGGCGACCGCGCTGGTTGCGCTGACCGCGCCCGGACTCGTTGCCGGAGTCGTCAGAGCCCTGGGCGGAGTCCTGCCCGGACTCGTCCCGGCCCTTCTCCGCCTGGTCCTTGTCCTGCTGGTTCTGGGCGGAACGGTCCTGGCCGGAGCGCCCGTGCTCACCGGTGCCGCTGGCCGTGGCGCGCCGGGAACGGCGCGAACCGCCCTGCCGCGGGACGTTCTGTTCGCCGTTCTCGCCCTCCGAGCCCTCCTGGGACTTCGAGGAGGAGTCCGACGACGCCGCGTCCGCGGACGCGGCGGCCGGAGCGGCGTCGGCGGAGGACGACTGCGGAGCGTCGGAGGAGTGGCGCTGGGAGGCCTTGCGAGCGGTCTGCTCGATCTTGGCCTCCACGGCTTTGTCGCGCTCGGCGACGGCGCCCCCGCGCTGGTGGGCCTCGATGGCCTCGACCAGCAAGGACTTGCGCATGCGACGCGCGCCGGTGATGCCCAACTGGGCCGCGAGGGCCTGCAGCTGCGCGAGTTTGAGCCCGGACAGACCGGTGCTCTGGGCGTTCGAGGTGTCCGTTCCCTGTTCGGGGGCGGTGGTTTCTGTCACGAAGCTTCCTTCTGACTCGATGAGGGTTGCGGCACTCAGATCGCCAGCAACCCGACGATGATGGTGTGGGCCACCCGCGGCGGGCCACGAAAGTGCGCGCCGGAGGCGCGCGTCATCAGCAATGAAGTCCCCCGAATCTCCCGCGGAGCCGGGACGCCACATTACAGAGGTGGCTGGTCTACGCGGAAGAGGATCGCAGAGAGGCGACGCGGTCGAACACCTGCGTTGAGGAACTGCGCACGAGGCTCGGCTGCGGGGCTGCACTGTCCGGCACGGACGCGAACCCGGGGCCTATTGCGTGGATACGCTCACTTTAGCACCCTCTTCGGGCACCCGCAGGACATGAACACGCCACGTCACCGTTCGCCCCTGGTACTCGTGCGCCGACGACGCCGCGTCCGCCGCGATCTCCTCGATCGCCGCAGCCACGCGCCCAGCGTGCTCCGCGCCGTTCGCGAGCGTGAGCACGGTGGGGCCCGCACCCGAGATCAGGGCGGCGTGACCGAGGTCGCGCAATCGGGTCATGAGCTCGCAGCTCGGTGCCATGGCCTGTGCACGGTAGGGCTGGTGCAGCAGGTCGAACGTCGCAGGCACGAGCAGCTCGGGCCGTTCGCCCAGGGCCGCAACCAGAAGCGCCGCGCGGCCGGCGTTCACGGCCGCCGTGCGATGCGCGACCATCTCCGGCAGCAGCCCGCGGGCCACCGACGTGGCGACTTCGAAGTCGGGCACCGCGACCACGGGGACCACGTCCGGGTGCACGCGCACGGGCACGCTGTGGAAACGGCCTTCGTCCTCGTACGAGATCGTCAGACCACCCAGCAGGGTGGGGGCCACGTTGTCCGGGTGTCCCTCCATGTGGGAGCACACCTGCAGCACCGCATCCGGTGAGAGCCGGTGGGACGCGGGGAGCAGCGCGTTGGCCGCGAGGACACCGGCGACCACCGCGGAGGCCGAGGAGCCCATGCCCCGGCCGTGCGGGATCGCGTTGTGGGCGCGCAAGCGCAGCGGGGGCAGCTCACCGGCCCCGGCGGCGTCGAACGCGGCCTGCATGGCACGGATCACCAGGTGCTCGGGACCGCGCGGCACGCCCGCCGCGCCCTCCCCCGAGAGGTCGAACTCGAGTCCGCGCTCGATGCGCGTGAGCGTCACGG
Source organism: Kocuria sp. ICS0012 (assembly GCF_001665945.1). Taxonomy (NCBI): domain Bacteria; kingdom Bacillati; phylum Actinomycetota; class Actinomycetes; order Micrococcales; family Micrococcaceae; genus Kocuria; species Kocuria sp. ICS0012. Next base: position 18,112 of record NZ_LZMM01000013.1, read on the forward strand.
TGTCGTAGTGACCCAGTGCGAGACCGAGCGAGTCGAAGCCCGGGCCCACGTTGCCCGTGGAGCCGGGGACCCGCACGCTCACGGTGGTACCCACGGGCGTGATGGCGCCCGGCACGTTCCCGGTGCGGGGTGCGCTGTCGGTGTCGGGCGCGTCGGTGCGGGTGGCGTGCAATGGTGCGTTATTCACGGCGGAGCCGGTCATTCCAGGCCGAGGGCCGAGGCCACGGAGACCACGTCGAAGGCCACGCGCTTGGGCTCGGCGGCCGTGGGGTCCTCGGCCTCGGCGCCCTTGATCGCCCACTGGGGGTCCTTCAGGCCGTGGCCCGTGACGGTCACCACGATCGTCGCGTCCGTGGGTACCTCCCCGGCCCGGGCCTTCTTGAGCAGACCCGCCACTCCGGACGCGGAGCCCGGTTCCACGAACACGCCCTCGCGGGACGAGAGCCAGCGGTGGGCCTCGAGGATCTCGACGTCGCTCACGGAGTCGATGAGCCCGCCGGACTCGTCACGCGCGGCGATGGCCGTGTCCCAGGACGCGGGGTTGCCGATCCGGATCGCGGTCGCGATGGTCTCCGGTTCCGTCACGGGATGGCCCAGCACGAGAGGTGCGGCACCCTCCGCCTGGAAGCCCCACATGGCGGGCGTGCGGGTGGACACCGCAGGCAGGGTCTCACCCGAGGTGGCCGGGGTCTCCTGCGCGTACTCTCGGTAGCCCTTCCAGTACGCCGTGATGTTCCCGGCGTTGCCCACGGGCAGCACGTGGATGTCCGGGGCGTCGCCCAGTGTGTCCACGACCTCGAAGGCCGCGGTCTTCTGACCCTCGATCCGGTACGGGTTCACGGAGTTGACCAGGAAGACCGGGTAGGACTCGGAGAGCTTGCGCGCGACCTCCAGGCAGTTGTCGAAGTTGCCGTCGATCTGGATGATGTCCGCGCCGTGGGCCACGGCCTGGGACATTTTGCCCATGGAGATCTTGCCCTCCGGCACGAGCACCGCGCTGCGCATCCCGGCCTGCTTGGCGTACGCCGCCGCGGACGCGGACGTGTTGCCGGTGGACGCGCACACCACGGCCTTGGCCCCGGACTCCTTGGCCTTGGTGATGGCCATGGTCATCCCGCGGTCCTTGAACGAACCGGTGGGGTTCATGCCCTCGAACTTGAGCCACACCGTGGAGCCCGTGAGCTCGGACAGCGCCCGCGCCTGGATGAGAGGGGTGCCACCCTCTCCCATGGTGATGACCTCGGTCTGCTTGGTGACCGGCAACCGGTCCTTGTACTCGTTGATGACGCCCTGCCAGACGTGTGCCATGCCGCGTGCTCCTCGGTTCGACTCGTGGCCCCGCGCTGCGTGGTGCGCCGGGCGCTCAAGAATTATTCTCCGGCTTCCACCGGTGTGACGGACACGATGTCCCGCACCACGTCCAGCTCGCGCAGGGCCGCGACCGTGGCCATGAGGGACGCGTGTCGGCCGCTGTGCGTCACGAGCCGCAGCTGGGACATCCCGGGGGCGTCCGGGTCCTCGATCTGCAGCATCGTGGAGATCGAGACCCCGTGGTCCGCGAACACCTGGGCCAGTTGCGCGAGCGCACCCAGTCGGTCCGTGACGGCCACCGTGATGGACAGCCGCGTGGTGGCGTCGTCCATGCTCACGGCGGGCAGCGCCGCGTAGGCGTCGAGCGGGATGCCCTGAGCTCCCAGCGCGATCGCGCGCGCCGCGGAGACGAGGTCGCCCAGCACCGCCGACGCCGTGGGGTGACCACCCGCGCCCTGTCCGTAGAACATGAGGGAACCCGCGTTCGCGGCCTCCACGAACACCGCGTTGTACGCGCCGTGCACACCCGCGAGCACGTGGTCGCGCGGGATCATCACGGGGTTCACGCGCAGATTCACGCCGTCACCGCAGCGCTCGCCCACGGACAGCAGCTTGATCACGTACCCCGCCTCGCGGGCGGCCGCGACGTCCTGCGCCGTGATGCCCGTGATCCCCACGCAGTGCACGTCCGCGATCGTGTAGGTCGAGTGGAACGCGAGGGACGCGAGCACGGCGGCCTTGGCGGCGGCGTCGTGCCCCTCGACGTCCGCGGTGGGGTCCGCCTCGGCGTAGCCGAGCTCCTGAGCCTGCGCGAGGGCGTCGTCGAACGCGGCCCCCGTGGTGTCCATCTGGTCCAGGATGAAGTTGGTGGTCCCGTTCATGATGCCCAGGAAACGGTTGACCCGGTCCCCCGCGAGCGAGTCGCGCATGGGGCGCACGATGGGGATCGCGCCGGCCACTGCGGCCTCGTAGGACAACTGTGCGCCCGAGGCCGCCGCGGCGTCGTGCAGTTCGCGCCCGTGCTCGGCGAGCAGCGCCTTGTTGCCCGTGATCACGGACTTCCCGGCGTTCAGGGCACGCAGCACTCGCGTGCGCGTGGGTTCGATCCCGCCGGTCAGCTCCACCACCACGTCCGCGGCGTCGATCACCGCGTCCGCGTCCGTGGTCAGCAGTTCCGCGGGCAGCTCCGTGTCCCGCGGGGCTTGCGGATTGCGCACGGCCACGCCGCTCAGTTCCAGGCGCACGCCGCTGCGCAGGGCCAGCTCATGGGCGTGGTTGAGCAGCACGCGGGCCACCTGGGAGCCCACGGTGCCAGCACCCAACAGGGCCACTTTCAGCACGGGCGTCTCGCGGTCGGTTGCGGGTGAAGTGTTCATGGCTCCTGGTGTTCTGTCGGGGGCTTGCTGTCGGGGCGTGTCAATGGGTGGGGCCGCGCCCCGCGGGCTGTCGCGGCCCGGTGGGCGCGGCGGTGCTGCGTCCGGCGCGGGGGCGGGTGCGACGTCGCTCGCGTACCTCGACCGCGCCGGGCGGCTCACACCCCGGTGTCGCGGGCGAGCAGATCCGTGACGGACTCGCGGCGCACGATCTCGCGGGTGGCACCGTCCGGTGCGACCGCCACGATCCCCGGGCGGGGCAGCCAGTTGTAGTTGCTGGACAGGGACCAGCAGTACGCACCGGTCACGGGCACCACGAGCAGGTCACCCGCGGTGACGTCCCCGGGGAGGTAGACGTCCTTGACCACGATGTCACCGGACTCGCAGTGCTTGCCGACCACGCGCGAGAGCACGGGCGTCTCCTCGGACACGCGGTTGGCGAGCACGGCGGTGTAGTCGGCGTCGTAGAGCACGGGACGGGCGTTGTCGCTCATGCCGCCGTCCACGGACACGTACCGGCGCTGCACGCCCGGGCTGACCGTGACGGTCTTGACGGTGCCCACCGTGTAGACCGTGCACCCGGAGGGCCCGGCGATGAACCGGCCCGGTTCGAAGGACAGGTGCGGGGTGGGCAGGTCCGAGGACTCGAGCACGGAGGTGAGCAGCGGGGCGAGGTCCGCGGCGATCGCGGCGACCTCGCGCGGGCTGTCCGCGGCGGTGTACGCCACACCGTGGCCGCCACCCAGGTCGATCTCGGGCAGCGTCACGTCCCAGCGCTCGGCCACGGTCTCGCGCAGCGCGAAGACGCGCTCGGCGGCCTGACCGAAGCCCTCCGCCGCGAAAATCTGGGATCCGATGTGGCAGTGCAGCCCGCGCAGGTCCAGTGCATCGGAGGCGTCAACGCATGCAGCCACGGCCACGAGTGCGGGAGAGTCCTCCCCCTCCTGCACGGGGTTCAGCGAGAGTCCGAACTTCTGGTCCTCGTGGGCGGTCGCGATGAACTCGTGCGTGGACGCGTGCACCCCCGGGGTCACGCGGATCATCACGGGCGCGCGGGTGCCGCGGTCGCGGGCCAGCCGTGCCACGAGCTCGATCTCGGCGAGCGAGTCCACGACGATGCGTCCCACGCCCACCTCGAGGGCCCGGTCGAGTTCCTCCGCGGACTTGTTGTTGCCGTGCAACGCGATCCGGCCCGGGGCCACACCCGCGGCGAGCGCCACGGCGAGTTCCCCGCCGGAGGCGGTGTCGATATTGAGGCCCTCCTCCGTGGCCCACCGCGCCACGGCGGTGTTCAGCAGGGCCTTGGAGGCGTAGTAGACCTCGAGTTCCACGCCGAGAGGATTCAGGGCGGCCTCGAACGCCTCGCGGAAACCGCGGGCGCGGTCCCGGAAGGTCCGTTCAGAGACCACGTAGCTCGGGGAACCGTGGCGCGCGGCGATCTCGGTCACGGGCACGGAATCCACGGTGACGCACCCCGTGTCATCCCGGGCGTACTGGGACGTGAAGACCACGGGGTCCAGTGCCGCGGGGTCCGCGGGGACCTGCAGCCAGGCCGGGGCGAGCGGGTGGGCGGGAGCGAGTTCGGTCATGGGATCACATCCTTTCGGGAGCGGAGACGCCCAGCAGGTCCAGCCCATTGGCGAGGACCTGGCGCACGGCGTCGTTGAGCCATAGGCGGGTGTGGTGGACGGGCGCCACGGGGTCGTCGCCTTGCGGGGTGACCCGGCACGCGTCATACCAGCGGTGGTACGCCCCGGCCAGGGCCTCGAGGTGGCGCGCCACGCGGTGCGGTTCGCGCAGGGCCGCGGCCTGGGCGACGACGGACGGGTACTGTCCGAGCGCGGCCAACAGGTCCGCTTCACGCGGGTGCTCGAGCAGGGACGCGTTGAACCGGTCGGCGCCGGCCTCGTCCGTGTGCGCGACACCGGCGGCGTGGGCGTTGCGTTCCACAGCGCACGTGCGTGCGTGGGCGTACTGGACGTAGAAGACCGGGTTCTCGTTGGAGCGCTTGGTCAGCACGTCCAAATCGATGTCGATGTTGGAGTCCACGGAATAGCGGGTCAGCGAGTACCGCGCGGCGTCCACGCCCACGGCCTCCACGAGGTCCTCCATGGTCACCACGGTGCCCGCGCGCTTGGACATCCGCACCGCGGTGCCGTCCTTGACCAGGTTGACCATCTGACCGATCAGCACCTCGACGGCGTCCGGGGAGTCCCCGAGCGCGGCCGCCGCGGCCTTGAGCCGGGCCACGTAGCCGTGGTGGTCCGCGCCGAGCATGTAGATGCACAGGTCCGCACCGCGGTCCCGCTTGTTCTTGAAGTAGGCGATGTCCCCCGCGATGTACGCGGCGTGACCGTCCGACTTGATGACCACGCGGTCCTTGTCGTCCCCGTGGTCGGTGGAGCGCAGCCACCACGCTCCGTCCTCGAAGTACAGCGCGTCCGAGGAACGCAGCTGGTCGAGCAGCTTCTCGACCTGGCCGTCCTCGAACAGCGAGTTCTCGTGGAAGAAGACGTCGAAGTCCACGCCGAAATCGTGCAGCGAGGATTTGATCTGGGCGAACATCAGTTCCACGCCCGCGGCGCGGAAGACCTCCTGCGGGTCCTCGGACTCCAGGGCGTCCGGGTGCTGGGCCAGGACCTCGTCCGCGATCTCGGAGATGTACTGCCCGCCGTAGCCGTCCTCCGGGGCGGCCTCCCCGCGGGCACGGGCCAGCAGGGAACGGGCGAAGCGGTCGATCTGGTTGCCGTGGTCGTTGAAGTAGTACTCCCGCACGACCGAAGCACCCTGCGCATCCAGGATCCGGGCCAGGGAGTCACCCACGGCGGCCCACCGCGTGCCACCCAGGTGAATCGGACCGGTGGGGTTCGCGGAGACGAACTCGAGGTTGATGGTCGTGCCGGACAGGGTGTCCGCGGTCCCGAAGGCGCGCCCCTGTTCCACGATCGACTGCGCGAGCTCACCGGCCGCGGCGGCGTCGAGCGTGACGTTGAGGAAGCCCGGACCGGCGATGTCCACGGTCTTCACACCGGGGACGGCCGACAGGCGCTCGGAGAGGATCTGCGCGACGTCCCGGGGGGAACGGCCCACCTTCTTGGCCACCTGCATGGCCACGGTGGTGGCCCAGTCCCCGTGCTCACGGTTCTTGGGTCGCTCCACCTTCGCGTGCGGGAGTTCGGCGCCGTCCACCGGGGTCAGTTCACCGGCGGCCACGGCGTCTTGCAGGCATGCGGACACAGCGGAGGAAAGTTCTTCAGGAGTCACTGTGCCAGTGTAACGGCGCGGGAGCACCCCGCTCGATCCGCGCCGATTGGTGCGCCCGCGCGACCTGGTAGTATCGTCGAGTTGTCGTCGCGGGCCTCGTTCTCGGATCCTGTGACACCGCACGCCCGCGTAGCTCAGTGGATAGAGCGTCTGCCTCCGGAGCAGAAGGTCGTAGGTTCGAATCCTGTCGCGGGCACCACGAATGCCCTCCCCTCGGGGAGGGCATTTTCCCATTTTGGGGACCCCCACGCCCTACGGGGCCGGCACCCGGATCGCGGGTGGTTCGAGCTAGCGGGTCAGCGGTGACCGCGGCGCTGCTCGCGGGTCCTCAGGTGGGGGTTCAGCTCGAGTGGGTCGTACTCATTGACCACGGAGTCGCTGCCGTAGTGCTCTTCGAGCAGTTGGTCCTCCTCCACCGGGCGGGGTGGAGCCGTGCGCCGCAGCACGACCCCCACGATCGTGAGCAGGCCACCCACCGCGAGGGTTCCGAAACCCACCGCAATCATGGTCCACCCGCGAGTGTTCAAGGGCTCTCCCCCGTGGTCCGCCGCGGCCCGGCTCATGGCCACGAGTGCCTCCGGGAGGGTGAAACAACACACGAACAACAAAAGCAGCCCCACCGCGGTGATGACGGACGTGAAACGTTGTCTGCGGTGGGGCTGCTTCATACGATCAATGGCCTTCCGGTGACACCCCCGGAGCGGAGGAACCACCCGTTGGGGCGCCGTGGGCGGGGGCACCCCGGGACGGGGCACCGGCCGGTTCGGCGCTGCGAGCTGTCTCCAGAAGCGTAGCGTCATCCAGGGCGGGTTCGCCCGTGGCCGCTTGCAGCGTGCGGAACTCGGCGAGCAGATCCGCCACGGTGGCCTCGGCCTTCTGCTGCGCGTCCAGCTCGAAAAGGATGCGACCCTCGTGCATCATGATGAGCCGGTTGCCCAGCCGCAGGGCCTGGTCCATGTTGTGCGTGACCATGAGCGTGGTCAGGTGACGCTCGTTCACGATCCGCTCGGTGATCTCCGTGACGTGCTGCGCACGCTGGGGATCCAGGGCGGCCGTGTGCTCGTCCAGTAACAAGATCTCGGGTGCGGAGAACGTGGCCATGAGCAGGGACAGCGCCTGGCGTTGCCCGCCGGACAGCAACCCCACCTTGGCCCCCAGCCGGTGCTCCAGACCCAGTTCGAGGGTCTTGAGCTCCTGCTCGAACTCGTGGCGTCGGGCGCGGGTGACGCCGCGCGCGAGACCACGGGAGCGACCGCGGCGCTGCGCGATGGCCATGTTCTGCTCGATGCTCAGGGTGGGCGAGGATCCCTTCATGGGGTCCTGGAACACCCGGGAGATCCACGTGGCCTTGCGGTGTTCGGGAAGCCGCGTGACGTCCCGGTCCCCCACCATGATCCGGCCGCTGTCCGGGATGATCGTCCCGGACACCGTGTTGAGCAGGGTGGACTTGCCCGCACCGTTGGAGCCGATGACCGTGACGAAGTCCCCGGGGTTGACCGTGAGGCTCACCCCGTTCAACGCCACGCGTTCGTTGACCGTCCCGGCGAAGAACGTCTTGCGCACGTCCTGTACGTTCAACATCCGATCACGCTCCCGTTCGTCCGGACACACCGGCGTCCACGGTGCGCCGGGCGCGGGATCGCACGTCCGCCTGCACCGCTTGCGCGGCCCTGAGGGTGCGGTGGCGCTTCCACCGCTTGTACACGCCGAGCTGCGGCAGCACGAGCGCGATCACCACGAGCACCGCGGAGATCAGCTTCATGTCCGAGGGGTTCAGTCCCGCCTGCAGCGCCACGGTGATCACCAGGCGGTACAGCACCGAGCCGAGGATCACCGCGAGCGTGGCGATCACCACGGTGCGCGTGCCAAAGATGCCCTGGCCGAGGATCACGGAGGCGAGGCCCACGACGATCATGCCGATGCCCATGCCGATGTCCGCGAAGCCCTGGTACTGCGCGATCAGGGCACCGGACAAGCCCACGAGGGCGTTGGACAGGCACAGACCGAGGATCTTCTGCCGGTCCGTATTCACCCCGAAGGAACGGATCATCTCCGGGTTGTCACCCGTGGCCTGCATGGCCAGGCCGGCGTCCGTGTACAGGAACCAGTCCAGTGCAAGCTTCACGAGCAGCACACCGACCAACAACAACAGCACTCCCACGACCGTCCCCAGCAGCCCGGCCTCGCGCAGGGGCGTGAAGACGGTCTCCTCGCGCAACAGCGCGAGGTTCGCCTTGCCACCCATAAGCCGCAGGTTCACGGAGTACAGGGCGGTCATGGTCAGGATGCCCGCGAGCAACCCGTTGATCCGCGCCTTGGTGTGCAGCAGCGCGGTGATCAGACCGGCGAAGGCGCCGACCACGAAGCCCACGACGGTCGCAAACCACGGGCTGCCGCCGTGCAGGATCACCATGGCCGCGGTGGCCGCCCCGCTCGTGAAGGACTGGTCCACGGTCAGGTCCGGGAAGTCCAGCACGCGGAACGTGAGGTACACGCCCAGGGCCATGATCGCGTAGATCAGCCCCAGTTCGATTCCAGCGATCACCGGCGTTACTCGATGACCTGGTCGGCCTGGTCCCGCAGGCTCTGCGGGATCTCCACGCCCATGGCCTTGGCGGCCTTGGCGTTGATGATGAGCTTGGTCTCTTTCTGGGACTCCACGGCCATCTCACCGGGCTTGGCGCCGTCTTTGAGGATGCGCACCGCCATCTCACCGGTCTGCTTGCCCAGGTCCGTGTAGTTGATCCCCTGGGTTGCCAGGGCACCGCGCTCCACGGAGTCGCCCTCACCCGCGATCAACGGGATCTTCTTGGCCTCCGCGGCGGAGATCACGGCCTCGAGCCCGGCTACGACCTTGTTGTCGGTGGGCACGTAGATGGAGTCGGTGTCGAAGGACTCGGCGGCCTGGGCCACCTCCGCCGTGGTGGTCACGGTCTTCTCCTCAACCTTCAGACCCTCGGCCTGCGCGGCCTTCTTGGCCTCGTCCACCTGCACCTGGGAGTTGGTCTCACCGGAGCTGTAGATGATGCCCACGGACTTGGCGCCAGACTTGAGCTTCTTGATGAGCTGGATCTGCTCGGCCACGGGGTTCATGTCCGTGGTGCCGGTGACGTTGGCGCCGGGCGCATCCATGGAGTTCACGAGCCCCGCGTCCACGGGATCGGTCACGGCGGTGAACAGGACGGGCTTGTCCGTGACGGCCTGGGCCAGGGACTGGGCGGACGGCGTGGCGATGCCCAGGATCAGATCGTCGTTGGAGGACGCGAAGTTGGAGGCGATGTTGGTCGCGGTGGCCTGGTCGCCGGAGGCGTTCTGCACGTCCAGGGTCAGGTTCTCACCCTCCGTGTAGCCGCCGTCCTTGAGGGCCTGCACGAAACCTTCGCGGGCGGCGTCGAGCGAGGGGTGCTCCACGAACTGCGAGATGCCCACGGTGACCTTCTTGGTCTCACCGGACTGCCCACCGTTGTCGGATCCGCAACCTGTGAGCAGCAACGCCGCGGTGGTGGCCACGGCGGCGACCGGGAGTAAACGCTTCATGACGGGTAATTCCTTTCCCCGAGGGTCAATGATGAGTGGATATTATCTAACAATCGGTCGAAAAAGAGACGCAGCTCACATGTGCGGACAATCGGGCGCGTCGTCGAGCTCCCGCAGCGGCCCGTGGGCGCGTGTCGGCCGGGGCCCGTAGACTCTTCCGTTGACATGACTGAGCCCCGCATCCAGCCCCGCATCGTGTACCCGAACGACCTCCCCGTCAGCGCGCGCCGGGAGGACATTATGGCCGCGATCCGCGATCACCAGGTCGTGGTCATCGCGGGTGAGACCGGTTCCGGCAAGACCACCCAGCTGCCCAAGATGTGTCTGGAGCTGGGTCTGGGGGACGGCGGTCTGATCGGTCACACCCAGCCGCGCAGGATTGCGGCGCGTTCGGTGGCCGAGCGCATCGCCCATGAACTCGGGCAGCGCGTGGGCGACACCGTGGGCTACCAGGTGCGCTTCACGTCCGAGGTGGGCAAGGACTCGCGGATCAAGCTCATGACGGACGGCATCCTGCTGGCCGAGATCGGCCACGACCCGCAGCTGTCGCGCTACAACGCGATCATCATCGACGAGGCCCACGAGCGCTCCCTCAACATCGACTTCCTGCTGGGCTACCTCAAGCGACTGCTCCCCCAGCGCCCGGACCTGAAGGTCGTCATCACGTCCGCGACGATCGACCCGCAACGCTTCGCCGAGCACTTCGTGCTGCCGGACCCGCAGCACCCGGACGCCGACCCAGAGCCCGCCCCGATCATCGAGGTCTCCGGGCGCACCTACCCCGTGGAGATCCGCTACCGGCCACTGGCCCAGGAGCGCGGCGGGGACGGCGGCGAGGACGAGGACAACACCGGCGACGGGCTCGTGGACGAGGACCGCGACCCGATCGACGCCGTGTGCGACGCCGTCGTGGAACTCTCGCGCGAACCCCGCGGGGACATCCTCGTGTTCTTCGCGGGCGAGCGTGAGATCCGGGACGCCCAGGACGCGCTGCACAAGGTCATCGACTCGCACCGCTCCCTGGCCGGGACCCAGATCCTGCCGCTGTTCGGGCGGCTGTCCATGGCCGAACAGAACCGCGTGTTCGCGCCGTCCTCGCACCGCCGGATCGTGCTCGCGACCAACGTGGCCGAGACGTCGCTCACGGTCCCGGGCATCAAGTACGTGATCGACCCGGGCACCGCCCGGATCTCCCGGTACTCGGCGCGCACCAAGGTCCAGCGCCTGCCCATCGAGCGCATCTCCCAGGCGTCGGCGCGGCAGCGCGCGGGGCGCTCGGGGCGTACGTCCGACGGCGTGTGCATCCGGTTGTACTCCGAGGAGGACTTCGAGTCCCGGCCGGAGTACACGGACCCGGAGATCCTGCGCACGAACCTCGCTGCGGTCATCCTGCAGATGATCTCGGTGGGCGTGGTGGAGCAACCCCACGACATCACCCAGTTCCCGTTCGTGCAGAAACCCGATGCGCGCGCGGTCAAGGACGGCGTGGTGCTGCTGCGCGAACTCGGTGCCCTGCGCTCGGGCGCGGCGGACGCGGGCGACGACGCGGCGTCGTCGTCCGCGCGTGACGGGCACCGGGGGCGGCGCTCGCGGTCCGGGCGCCACCGCGGTCGGCAGAGCGGACCGCGGGGTCCGCTGACCCGCACGGGCGAGGTGCTCGCCGCGCTGCCGGTGGACCCGCGACTGGGCCGGATGATCGTGGAGTCGCAGCGCCGGGGGTGCGTGCGCGAGGTGCTCGTGCTCACGGCCGCGCTCACGGTGCAGGACCCGCGGGAACGCCCGCTCGAGAAGCGCCAGGCGGCGGACGAGTTCCACGCGCGCTTCCGCGACAAGACCTCCGACTTCCTGTCCTACGGTCTGCTGTGGCAGTACCTGCAGGAGCAGCAGAGCGAGCTGTCCTCGTCCCAGTTCCGCAAGCTGTGCCGACGCGAGTACCTGAACTTCCTGCGGATCCGCGAGTGGCAGGACCTCTACGCGCAGTTGCGACAGATCGCACGCCAGGTGGGGATCGATGCCGGGGCGTCCCGGGAGATCGACGTCGCCTCGCACCAGGAGGCCGTGCACAAGAGCCTGCTATCCGGGCTGCTGAGCAACATCGGCGTGCGGGACGAACGCACGCGCGAGTACCGCGGCGCGCGCGGGACCAAGTTCGCGATCTTCCCGGGCTCGGCCCTGTTCAAGACGTCCCCGGACTGGCTCGTGTCCGCGGAGCTCGTGGAGACCTCCCGATTGTGGGCGCGCACCAACGCGGCGATCAAGCCCGAGTGGGCCGAGGAGATCGCGCCGCAGCTCGTCAAGCGCAGCTACTCCGAACCCCACTGGTCCCGTTCCCGCGGGGCCGTAATGGCGTACGAGAAGGTCACGCTCTACGGGCTGCCCGTGGTGTCCGAGCGGCCCGTGTTGTTCTCCCGGATCGATCCCGAACTCTCCCGGGAACTGTTCATCCGCCACGCGCTCGTGGAGGGCGACTGGCAGACCCGCCACACGTTCGTCAAGCGCAATCGCAAGGCCCTGGCCCAGGTCGAGGAACTCGAGAACCGCATGCGCCGCAAGGACCTGCGCGTGGACGACCAGGTGCTGTTCGACTTCTACGACGCGCGCGTGCCCGCGGACGTGGTCTCCCAGCGGCATTTCGATGCGTGGTGGAAGAAGGCCCGCCAGCGGGACGAGCACCTGCTGGACCTCACTCCCGAGGACCTGATCGCGCCCGAGGTCGCGGAGCTGGACACGGCCTCCTTCCCGCGGTCCTGGACCGTGGCATCCCCGGACGGCGAGCTGAGTCTGGACCTGGACTACGAATTCGCGCCCGGGGCGGAGACCGCGGACGGCGTCACGGTGCGGGTCCCCGTGCTGTTCCTGGACCGACTGGCCCCCGAGCAGTTCGAATGGCACATCCCCGGGCTGCGTGTGGAGCTCGTGACCGCGCTGATCAAATCGCTGCCCAAGGCCGTGCGGCGCAACTTCGTGCCCGCCCCGGACACCGCCGTCACCGCCGTGAAGCACCTGGACGCCGAGTTCGATCCGGCCCGCGACTCCCTCCTGGAGTCCCTGGCCACCGTTCTGCGGCGGTTGCGGGGCCACCCCGTCCAGGCCTCGGACTTCCACCCGGAGGCCCTGCCCGCCCACCTGCGCATGCGCTTCGAGGTGCGCGACGCCCGCAACTCGGTACTGGGCCGGGGCGACGACCTCACGGAGCTCAAACAGCGGTTGCGGCCCAAGGTCCGCGCGGCGCTCGCCGAGTCCCTCGGGGGCGCTGCGGCCCAGCTGTACGACGCCGCTCGGGGCAGCGCCGAGGGTTCGGCCGCGTCCGGTGACGACGCCGCCGCGGCCCGTCGCGGTCGCGGCAAGCGGGGCTCGGCGCGACCGGCCCCAGGGACTTCCCCCGGATCCGGCGCACCCCAGGCCGCCTCGCTGGAACGCACCGACCTCACGGCGTGGCCCGAACCCGATCCGCCGCGCCGCGTGGAGACGACCGTGGCGGGTCAGACGGTCACGGGATACCCCACACTCGTGGCGGTGCGGGACACCGATGCTTCGCAGCCACCCCGCGTGGACCTGCGGATCCTGAGCGACGCGGAGGAACAGCGCGCCGCGCAACGCGACGGCGTGATCGCCCTGCTGCACCGGACCCTGCCGTCCGTGCACCGCTACGTGGTGGGCCACCTGAGCCAGAAGGAACGGTTGATCTTCACCCAGAACCCCCACGGTTCGGTCGAGGCGCTCATCACCGATTGCACGATCGCCGCGATCGACCGGCTGGTACCCGAGGAGCCGCCGTTCACGCGGGACCAGTTCCGGGCGGTCGCCGAGCACGTACGCGCCGAGCTGATCGACACGGTCTTCGCCGTCACTGCGCTCGTGACCACCGCGCTCACCGAGTCCAACACCGTGCGCAAACGGTTGAAGAAACCCGGGTCACTCGGGGCGGTCGCCGCGTTCAAGGACATGTCCGAGCAGCTCTCCCGCTTGATCCATCCCGGCTTCGTGGCCCGCACCGGGTGGCGGGCCCTGCAGCACGTGCCGCGCTACCTCGCGGGGATCAACGTGCGCCTGGACAAACTCTCCGGCCACCTGCAGCGGGACGCCGTGGCCATGCAGACCGTGCACGATCTCGAGGCCGAGTACCGCGCCGCGGTGGACGCCGTCCCCTCGACCGTACCCACGCCCGCTGCGCTGCGGGCCGTGCGCTGGGACCTCGAGGAACTGCGCATCTCGTTCTTCGCGCAGGAACTGGGCACCGCGCACACGGTGTCGGAGAAGCGGATCCGCAAGCGGTTGCGCGAGCTCGGCTGAGCGACACCGGCGGTTAAAGCCCGCCAGCGACGGGTGCATTGCACCCGCCGCCGGTACCCGTGAGCGAGGCCGTCGGTCGCTACTGCTGCGGGACCTCGTCCTGGTGGCCCTGGGCCTCGAGGGCCTCGCGGATCCGGCGGGCAGACTCGTCCAGGACCGCGGGGTCCGGGTCCTGATCCACCTGGGCGAAGTCGAACTCCTCGATCGAATTGGTGGGCCACACGTGCAGGTGGGTGTGGGGCACCTCGAAGCCCTGGATCATGAGCCCCACCCGTTTGGGCGTGAACGCGGCGTCGATGGCCTTGCCGATGAACTGGCTGACCTTCATGAGGTGCAGGGCCAGCTCCACGGGTAGGTCCACCCACGCGTCGATCTCCTGGCGCGGGACCACCAGGACGTGGCCCTGGGACAGGGGCTGGATGGACAGGAAGCCCACGCAGTGCTCGTCCGCCCAGACGAACCGGCCGGGCAGTTCGCCCTCGATGATCCTGGTGAACACTGAACTCACGGTGATGTCCTTTCCGTCGGGTGGAACCGGCTGGTGGCCGGATGGGTCATGCGGTGCGGAGCTCCACGCTCTCGCGAGTGTCCAGGTGCCGGTACTCGGTCCCGTAGACCTGCGAGAAATGCCTGACCTGCTTCTCCACGACACCGAAGCCGGTCTCGGAGAGCAGCGCGTCGTGGATCTGGTACACCCGCTGCGCGCGGGTCGCGATGATGAAGTCGATGACTTCGGACATCTTGGACCACGGGGCGTGCAACGGGACCAGGACCGTGGGAACGGTGAGCCCGTGCGGGACGGTGAAGGAGTCCCCGGGGTGGAACACGGCGTCGTCGATCACGTAGCCCACGTTGGCGATGGTGGGGATGAGGGGGTGGATCAGTGCGTGCTGACCCCCGTACGTGGCCACGGAGAACGGCCCCGCGGTGAACGTGGTGTCCGCCGACACGGCGTGCAACCGGTCCGTGTCCCTGATGTGCTCCGCGAGCTTCTCGATCACCTGGCCCGGGGCATGCACCGTGAGCTCGGGATCCGCCGAAAGGACGGCGCCCAGCCGCTCGGCGTCGTAGTGGTCCGGGTGCTCGTGGGTGATGAGGACCGTGTCCGCTCCGCGCAGTGCCTCCTCGACCTCGGAGAACGTACCCGGGTCGATCACGAGCACCGCGCCGTCCTTCTCGAGGCGCACGCACGAGTGGGTGAACTTGGTCAGCAACATGGCTTCACCCTAGCGGCTCGGTCCGGCCGTGACGACGCCGCCTGTGCATGTCCGCGCCGCACGTTAAGATGTCCCGGACGACCGCTCGCGGAAAGGACACCTGGGTTGAGCACCAAGACCACCGGAACCGCGGAGGTTCGCAACACCAAGCAGCGCCGTGCCGTGACCGGCGCGCTGCAGGGGTTGGAGGACTTCATCTCCACGCAGGACCTGCACCGGCTGTTGCGCGATCGCGGACAGTCGGTGTCCCTGGCCACCACGTACCGGATCCTGCAGTCCATGGCCGAGCTGGGTCAGGTGGACGTGCTGCGCAACGCCGAGGGCGAGGCCATCTACCGTCGGTGCGAGGCCGAGCACCACCACCATCACATCGTGTGCCGCTCGTGCGGCGCGGCCGTGGAACTCGAAGCTCCGGACGTCGAGACATGGGCGGAGGAGACCGCGCGCCGCTACGGTTACGCGGACGTGGACCACACCGTGGAGATCTCCGGGATCTGTGCCGAGTGCGGGGCCCGGGGCCGCGTCGAGTCCTCCGACGCCCGAGAAACCGCGAAACCCGCCCGGTGACCCGGATGTCACGCCGCGAGATCCTGCTCGTCCACAACGGCGCCTCCCTCGTGGGCCGGAACGCGTGCGAGCGCGCCGTGGGCATCCTGCGGGCCGGCGGCTACGACCCCCGACCGCTCAGCGCGGCCACCGCCCAGGCCCTCTCCCGCGATCTCACCGCGACCCTGCGCAACGCGTCCACCCGGATCGCCGCGGTCGTCGCGGTCGGCGGAGACGGCATGGTCCACCTGGTCCTGCAGTCACTGAACCGGTTGCGCGAGCAGGGCGTCGAGTTCCCGTTCGGGCTGATCCCGGCCGGTTCCGGCAACGATCTGGCCCGGTTCCACGGTGTACCCGTGGGGGACGTCGAACGCGCGGCGGGCCGGGTGCTGCGCGGACTCGAGTCCCCCGAACGCAGCATGGACCTCGTGCACGTCACGTGCGCGGACGGCAGCCACCACGTGTGCGCGACCGCGGTGTGCCTCGGCCTCGACGCCCGCGTGAACGCGCGCGCCAACCGCTGGTCCAGCGTCACGCACTCGGTCAAGTACGTCGCCGCGCTCGCTGTGGAGGCCGTCTCCATGCGCGCGCGGCGTTACGACCTGAGCTGGACCGGCCCGGACGGCGCGTGCCACGTGAGTGACCGCACGCTGACCTTCCTGGCGCTGACCAACACCTCGTCGATCGGGGGCGGGCTGACCATCGTTCCCCGCGCGGATCCCACGGACGGCTCGGGTGAGCTGTTCATGGTCTCCGACGTGGGCGCGCTGCGGCTCGCGTGGCTATTCCCCCGCTTGTTCCTGGGCACGCACGAATCCCTGCGGGAGGTCACCGTGGTGCCCGCCACGGCCGCGACCGTCGCGGCCCACGGTATCTCTTCCGAGCCGCGGGACGCGGCCTACGGCGACGGCGAACGGTTGGGTCCGCTGCCCGCCTCGCTCAAGGTGCTCCCCGCCGCGGTGCGCGTCCTGCTCTGAACCGCGCGACCGGCGCCGAGCGGCGTCGTCGACCGCGGTGTCGAACGGCGATACGACGACGAGCGCTCACGCGCCGCGCGCACGCACCGCGAGACGAGCCACACGACGAACGAGATGGTCGTGACGTACGGGCTGATCGGGACGTTGCCGCCCAGCGCCAGGAGGATCCCGCCCACCATGGCGAGCTCGGCGAAGACCACGGAGAGCACCACGGTGCGCGCGGGACTCGAGGTGAGGTTCATGGCCGCCGCGGCCGGGGTGATCAGAAGCGCGAGCACGAGCAGCGCGCCCACGATCTGCACGGACATCGCGACCGAGATCCCCAGCACGACCATGAACATGATCGCCAACGAGCGCATCGGCAGCCCCTTGGCCCGGGCCACGAGCGGGTCCGTGCTCGCGAACGTCAGCGGCCGCCACACCACAAGCAGCGTGGCGAGCACCACCACGGACAGCACGATCATCGACGTCAGCTGCAGGGAGGACACGGAGACGATTTGGCCCGTGAGCAGGGAGAACTTGTTGGAGGATCTGCCTTCGTAGAGGGACAGGAAGAGGATCCCGAGCCCCAGGCCGAAGGGCATGAGCACGCCCACGAACGAGTTGCCCTCCCGCGCGCGCAGGCCCATGAACCCCATGATGAGCGCGGCGAGCACGGACCCCACGAGGGACCCGGTGACCACATCGGAGCCGACCAACAGGGCCGCGGCGGCACCGGCGAAGGACAGCTCCGCGATCCCGTGCACCGAGAACGCGAGATCGCGCATCATCACGAACGTGCCCACGAGCCCGCCCACCAAGCCAAGCACCGCGCCCGCCCACACGGAGTTGCGCAGCAGGGACAGCAGTTCGCCGTAGTTGTCGAAGACGAACACGGAACCGAACAATGAGTTCCAGTCGATCGCGGCTAGGCTCACAGGATCAGCTCCTCCGGGGAATCGGTGTGGTGGGAGCTGTCCGGGCGCCCGGCCACGAGGATGCGACCGTTGCTGCGCAGCACCTCGACGCGGGTCCCGTACAGCTCGGAGAGCACGTCCGAACGCAGCACCTGGTCCGGCGTGCCGATCCGGAACGAGCCGTTGGCCAGGTAGAGGATCCGGTCCACGTGCTCCATGATCGGGTTCACGTCATGGGTCACGAAGACCACGGCGCACCCGCTGCGTTCACGTTGTTCGTGCACGAGCTCGCTCACCACGTGCTGGTGATGCAGGTCCAGGGACAGCAGGGCCTCGTCGCACAGCACGAGCGTGGGGTCCGCAGCGAGCGCCTGGGCCACGCGCAGGCGCTGTTGCTCACCCCCGGACAGCACGCCCACGGGGGCGTCCGCGTAGTCGGTGGCACCCACGCGTTCGAGCAACTCGTCCACGGTGCGGTGCACGCGGCGTGGATGCAGTCGGATCCCCCAGCGGTGCCCGTCCACGCCCTGCGCCACGAGGTCCCGGGCCCGCAGCGGCGTGCGCGCCGGGAAGCCGCGCTGTTGGGGCACGTACCCCACGCGGGCGGCGGCGGCCCGCGGACGGGTCCCGTTGACGCGTACGGTCCCGCTCGTGAGCGGGAGCAGTCCCAGCAGCACGCGCAGGAAGCTCGTCTTGCCGGTCCCGTTGGAGCCCAGGACCGCGAGGTACTCCCCCGGGGCGACGTCCAGGTCCAGACCGGACCACAGGGTGCGGTCCCCGAAGGCCAGGCGCGCGTCCCTGAGCCGGACGACGGCGTCGTCGGCCCCGGAACGGGCGGCCACCTCGGGTGCGGATTGGGGTGCGTTCATGTCCCTACTTCTGGAGCGCGTGGGCCACGCGGTCCGCGTTCTGCGTCATCCACTGCTGGTAGTTCAGCCCGTCCGGGATGGTCTCGGTGAACTCCACCACGGGCTTGCCGGCGTCCCCGGCGGCCGAGCGCAACCGGTCGGTCTGCCCCGTGGAGGTCTGCTTGTTGAGGGCGAGCAGTTTCACGTCGCTGCCCTTGACGAGCCCGAGGGTGTCGTTGAGCACCGCGGGTGCGGCGTCGGAGCCGGCGTCGATGGCCTCGGTGAACGCCTGCGGGGTCTCGTCGTGCAGGCCGGCGTCTTGCAGGAGGTACCCGGGCAGAGGCTCGGTCGCGATGTATCCGCCCGAGGCCTTGATCCCCTCGACCTTCTGTTCGACCGTGCCGAGCTCGTTCTTCACGCGCGCGGCGTTGTCCCGGTAGTACTGGGCGTTCTGCTGGTCCATCTGGCCGAGCTGCTCGGCCATGCGGTCCACGACCATCTGCATGCTCTCGACGTCGTACCACACGTGCTCGTTGAAGTCGCCGTGGTGGTGGTGTCCGGAGCCGTGGTCGTGGTCGTCGTGCGCGTCCTCTTCTCGCTGCAGACCGGAGGCCTCCACGGCGTCCACCACGTGCTGGCCGTCGGAGGCCAAATCGGTCATGAACTGGTCGTACCCACCCCCGTTGCACACCACGACGTCCGCCTTCTCCACCTTCAGCCGGTCCTGGGGGGTGGCCTCGTAGGAGTGGGGGTCCTGGGCGCTCGAGTCGATCACGGGGGTCGCGGAGACCTTGTCGCCACCCACCTGGGACGCGAGGTCCGAGTAGACGTTCGTGGAGGTGACCACGGCGATCTTCCCCGCACCGGGCGAACCTTGCGCGTCCGACGCGGTCCCGCTCGAACATCCGGCGAGCGCGAGACCCACCACCACGCCCGCGCCCAACACGCTCGTCCTACCCTTGCGCACGCTGCGCCCTGCGGTCATCGTCCATCTCCCTCATCCGACCCCCGGCTCCCGCCAATGAGAATCAATGTCATGTAGCCGTGCGTGAGCATATCATGAACCATTCTCAATAAGGGGCGTGGTGAGAACGGGCCGCTCAGGCCCAGGACTCCGAGCGGGGGCGGCCCTCGTCGTACCCGGACTGGGACTGGATGCCCACCACGGCGCGCGCCGCGAACTGCTCGAGCGTGGCCGCACCGGCGTACGTCATGGAGCTGCGAACCCCGGAGGTGATGTGGTCCAGTAGGTCCTCCACGCCGGGGCGCTGGGGGTCCAAGTACATGGTGGAGTTGGAGATGCCCTCCTCGAACAGGGCCTTGCGGGCCCGCGCGAAGCGGTCCTCCCCGGCAGTGCGGTGGCGCACGGCGCGCGCCGAGGCCATCCCGAAGGACTCCTTGTAGGCGCGCCCGTTGGCGTCAAGGTTGATCTCACCGGGGCTCTCGTGCGTGCCCGCGAACCAGGACCCGACCATCACCTGGCTCGCGCCGGCCGCGAGCGCGAGGGCGACGTCGCGCGGGTGCTTGACCCCGCCGTCGGCCCACACGTGCTTGCCGAGATCGGCCGCGGCCTCCGCGCACTCGACCACGGCGGAGAACTGGGGGCGACCCACGGCGGTCATCATGCGCGTGGTGCACATGGCCCCGGGGCCCACGCCCACCTTGATGATGTCCGCACCCGCGCCCGCGAGGTCTCGCACGCCGTCCGCGGTGACCACGTTGCCGGCCACGATCGGCACCCGGGGGTCCAGGGCCCGCACGGCGGACACGGCCTCCAACGCTTTGATCTGGTGACCGTGGGCGGTGTCCACCACGAGGACGTCCACCCCGGCCTCGAGCAGTTGCTCGGCCTTGCCGGAGACGTCCCCGTTGATTCCGACCGCGGCACCCACGCGCAACCGGCCGTCGTCGTCCAGGGCGGGTGCGTAGATCGTGGAACGCACCAGACCCTGGTGAGTCAGGATGCCCACGACCTCGCGTCCGCGCAGCACCGGGGCCACGTTGACGCGCGCGGCGGACATCGTCTCGTAGGCGGCGCGCAACACGTCCGGGTCGGAGTCCACGGGGAAGTCGCTGTCCTGGAACTCGGGGCCCTCCGAATGGGCCAGGTCCCCCAATTGGGTGAAGCGGTCCACGTCCCGGCAGTCGGAGTCCAGGACCATGCCGGCGTAGTGCTCGTCCGCGTCCACGACGATGACCACGCCGTGGGGGCGTTTGTGCATGATCCCCAGGGCGTCGTGCACGGTGTTGCTGCGGTGCATCACCACGGGGGTCTCGTAGCGCGGCGAGCGCTGCTTGACCCACGAGGTCACCTCCGCGATCACGTCCAGCGGGATGTCCTGGGGCAGGATGCCCAGACCGCCACGCCGGGCCATGGTCTCGACCATGCGCCGCCCGGTCACCGCGGTCATGTTCGCGGCCACGAGCGGGATGGTGGAACCGGTGCCGTCCGCGGGGGCCAGATCGACGTCGAACCGGGAGGTCACCCGGGACATCGAGGGCACCAGGAAGACGTCATTGTAGGTCAGGTCCGTGGTGGGTGTCGTCAGGAATCGCACAAGAGGAGAGTCTACGTGCTCGCCGCGGGCCGGCGGGCGGGCCGCACCCGCGGGCCGGCGGGTAGGTGGCAACCGTCCAAATGCCTCACTAGACTGAAAAACCGGTACGGCTTTGCGTGCGCGAAGCCAGTTCGCAAGTCCCGCGGCCGGTAAGCTCCGTGGGAGCCACACGAGGGCCGCAAGGACCAGCTCGCCGCCCGGGACACCCAGCACAGATGGAAGAGGCGTATCACTAGTGCCAGACCAGCCGCGTCACCTTATCCCTGAAGAATTTGCCGGCAACGAATGGCTCGTGGACGAGCTGTTCGACAAGTACCAGGCGGACAAGAACTCGGTGGACAAGAAGTGGTGGCCCATCTTCGAACAGATGGCCGGCGACGACCAGTCCGATACCCAGACGTCCGACACCAAGACCTCAGCAGCCGCCCCGTCCCAGGGGGCGGCTGCGCGGACGTCCGGGGGTGATCGTCCCGCTGGACGGCGCGACGACGCCGCCGCCAAGACGTCCGCGGACAAGGCCTCCTCCGGGACGTTCGGCGAGAACAAGCCCGCCTCCGGGACGGCGTCAACCTCGTCCAAGACCGAGCAGAACACCTCCGGTGCCGACGCGGAGGCGCCCAGGAAGGCGCAGCGGGCCAAGTCCCCGGCGCCGTCGACCACCGGTTCCAAGGCGAAGGGACGACCCGAAGGCGTGGACACCGAGACCGAGACCAACGAGGGCTCCGGAACCAAGCGCCCCATCCGGGCGCAGCCGGAGGACCGTGCGAAGGACAAGGGCCAGGACAAACCCGCCGAGGACACCGTGGTCAAGCTGCGCGGTCCCGCCAAGGCCGTGGCCGCCAACATGGACGCCTCCCTGACCGTGCCCACCGCCACCACGGTGCGCGCCGTGCCCGCCAAGCTGCTGATCGACAACCGCCTGGTGATCAACTCGCACCTGGCCCGTAACCGCGGTGGCAAGGTGTCCTTCACCCACCTCGTGGGCTACGCCGTGATCCGCGCGCTCGCCAATTTCCCGTCCCAGAACGTGATCTACGACGAGGTGGACGGCAAGCCCGCCGCGGTGCATCCCGCGCACGTGAACTTCGGGATCGCGATCGACATCCCCAACAAGGACGGTTCCCGCAACCTGGTGGTGCCCAACATCAAGGGTGCGGAAGAGATGTCCTTCCAACAGTTCTGGACCTCGTACGAGGACATCGTCAAGCGCGGGCGCAATGGCGCGCTGACCATGGAGGACTACGCGGGCACCACGGTGTCCCTGACGAACCCCGGTGGCATCGGCACCGTGCACTCGGTGCCGCGACTGTCCAAGGGCCAGGCGTGCATCATCGGCGTGGGTGCGCTGGACTACCCCGCCGAGTACAAGGGTGCCTCCCCCCGCACGATCGCACGCAACGCGGTCTCCAAGGTCATCACCCTGACGTCCACGTACGACCACCGCGTGATCCAGGGCGCCGGTTCGGGTGAGTTCCTCAAGCTCGTGGAGCACTACCTGCTGGGCGGCGAGGACTTCTACGACCACATCTTCGAGGCCCTGCGCATCCCCTACGAGCCCGTCCGCTGGGCCGTGGACCACCAGGTCAACCCCGAGATCCAGATCAACAAGGTCGCCCGGATCCAGCAGCTGATCCACTCCTACCGCGTGCGCGGTCACCTCATGGCGGACACCAACCCGCTCGAGTACGTGATGCGCAAGCACCCGGACCTGGACATCCGCACCTACGGGCTCACCCTGTGGGACCTGGAGCGCGAGTGGCCCACCGGCGGTTTCGGCGGCCAGAGCCTGCTCACGCTGCGCGTGATCCTGGGTCGGCTGCGGGATGCCTACTGCCGCACCGTGGGCGTGGAGTACATGCACATCCAGGAGCCCGAGCAGCGCGAATGGTTCCAGTCCAAGCTCGAGCGTGACTACCAGAAGCCCGCGCGCGAGGAGCAGTTCCACATCCTCGAGCGGCTCAACGCCGCCGAGGCTTTCGAGACCTTCCTGCAGACCAAGTACGTGGGTCAGAAGCGCTTCTCGCTGGAGGGCGGCGAGTCGCTGATCCCGCTGCTGGACGCGATCATCTCCGAGGCCGCGGATGCTTCCCTCGCGGGTGTGGGCATCGCGATGGCCCATCGCGGCCGCCTCAACGTGCTGACCAACATCGCCGGGAAGTCCTACGCCCAGGTGTTCCGCGAGTTCGAGGGCAGCCAGGACCCGCGCGCCGCCGAGGGCTCGGGTGACGTGAAGTACCACCTGGGCACCGAGGGCGTGTTCACCTCCGACAACGGCAACGAGACCCAGGTGTACCTGGCCGCGAACCCCTCCCACCTGGAGGCCGCGGACCCGGTGATCGAGGGCATCGCCCGCGCCAAGACGGACGTGCTGGGCGCCGGGCCGGAGGGTAACGGTGAGTACCCCGTGCTGCCCATCCAGGTCCACGGTGACGCCGCGATGGCCGGACAGGGCATCGTCTACGAGGTCATGCAGATGTCCGGGCTCGAGGCCTACAACGTGGGTGGCACCATCCACGTGGTGGTCAACAACCAGGTGGGCTTCACCACCGCGCCCTCTGCGGGCCGCACGTCCACGTACTCCACGGACGTCGCGCGTACCGTGCAGGCCCCGATCTTCCACGTCAACGCGGACGATCCCGAGGCCGTGGCCCGTGTGGCGCAGCTCGCGTTCGAGTACCGTCAGCGGTTCCAGCGCGACGTCGTGATCGACCTGGTGTGCTACCGCCGCCGCGGGCACAACGAGGGCGACGACCCCTCGATGACCCAGCCGCTGATGTACTCCCTGATCGACGGCAAGCGCTCCACGCGCAAGGTCTACACCGAGAACCTCGTGGGCCGCGGGGACATCACGCAGGAAGAAGCGGACCGCGCTCTGAAGGACTACCAGGAGCGTCTGGAGCGGGTCTTCGCCGAGACCCATGAGGCCCAGACCTCCACGGTCCCGCTCGTGACCGGGGATGCCGCCGCGATCGCCAACATCGAGCGGCCGTCCGCGCAGCAGGCCGATTCCGGGGTGTCCGTGCCCAAGACAACTGCCATCTCCGAGGAAGCGGCTCACCGCATCGGTGACGCCTACGTGGACCTGCCCGAGGGCTTCACGATGCACCGCAAGCTGCACAAGCTTGCGGAGAAGCGCCGCGAGATGACGCGCGAGGGCGGGATCGACTGGGGCATGGGCGAGCTCATGGCCTTCGGTTCGCTGCTCATGGACGGTGTCCCGGTGCGGATGTCCGGTCAGGACGTGCGCCGCGGTACGTTCACGCAGCGCCACGCGGTGTTCTTCGACGCCGAGAACGGTGCCGAATGGACCCCGCTGAACCACCTCTCCGCGGACCAGGCACGGTTCTCGATCTACAACTCCTTGCTCTCCGAGTACGGCGTGCTGGGCTTCGAGTACGGCTACTCCGTGGAACGCCCCGAGGCGCTCACGGTGTGGGAGGCGCAGTTCGGTGACTTCACCAACGGTGCGCAGACCATCGTGGACGAGTTCATCTCCTCCGCGGAACAGAAGTGGGGTCAGCGCTCCAACCTGGTGATGCTGTTGCCGCACGGCTTCGAGGGCCAGGGACCCGACCACTCTTCCGCGCGCATCGAGCGCTTCCTGGTGCTGTGCGCGGAGAAGAACATGATCGTGGCCCAGCCCTCCACCCCGGCCAACCACTTCCACTTGCTGCGCCGCCAGGCGTACTCGCGCCCGCGCCGGCCGCTGATCGTGGCCACGCCCAAGCAGCTGCTGCGCCTGAAGGCCGCGGCGTCCCCGGTGGAGGAGTTCACGCAAGGCGGCTTCCAGACGGTCATCCCGGACACCGCCGGGCTCGACGACGCCAAGGTCACCGACGTCATCCTGGTCTCCGGTCGGTTGTACTACGACCTCGTGACCCAGCGGAAGAAGTCGGACGACCACTCCACCGCGATCGTGCGCGTGGAGCAGCTCTACCCGCTGCCCGTGGACGAGATCAAGGAACAGCTGGCGCGCTACCCGGAGGCCCGGATCCTGTGGGCTCAGGACGAACCCGCCAACCAGGGTGCGTGGCCGTTCATGGCCGTGAACCTCGTGCCGCAGCTGGACCGCCCGGTCACGCTCGCGTCCCGGCCCGCCTCGGCCTCCCCCGCCAACGGCTCGGCCAAGCGCCACACGGCGGAGCTGGAGACCCTGGTGCAGCAGGCGTTCGCCCGCGGCGAGTGAGTGCCGCCCGGCGCACGGTCCCGCGAGCTGCGCGGCGTCGTACGCCCCCGCCCGATCACCGGGCATGATCCGCCCGGGGGGCCGGCGCGCCCCCGCCCCCCCGGGTCCCGCTAGCGAAGGATGTATGAAGAGTGGCCCAACGCAGGATCCGCATTGTGGGGGGGGGGGGCGCGTGGGCGACCC